>NZ_JBDJKW010000011.1:0-138841 GCF_039673065.1 Allobosea sp. TWI1241
CACCGCGACGCGCGCCGACACAGCGCTCATCGAGCGCGCGATGTCGTCCGCAAGCGAAATCACCCGCGACGACTTCGTCCCCGGAGCAGGCTCAAGCTCGTAAAGCGTCACAACCGGACCGGGGCAGGCCTGGACGATCTCGCCGCGGACGTTGAAGTCCTCCAGAACGCCCTCGAGGAAGCCCGAGTTCTGCTGCAGGATCTCGACCGGAATCGCGCTCTCGACCTGCGGCGGCTCGGCCAGGAACTCGATCGGCGGCAGCGAGAAGCCGCTGACGGTGACCGGCTGCGTCGGAATGCGGAAGGTGCGGCTGGCGACCGGCACGGGGGCCGGAACAGGGGCCGGCGCCGGCGCGGCGGGCTCCGCGACGACGGGTTCCGCGACGAACGGCGCCTCGTCCTCCGATGCGGCCTCCTCCTCAGGCTCTGCCGCCGTCTCGGCGTAGGTGAGGGCGGCCGGCGTGGCGGGCGCGGCATAGCTCTCGGCGATCTGCAGGCGGACACTGTAGCCCATCGACCATGACGGCGCGGCCGCGGCCGGGACCGCGGCCTGAGCGACCGGGGCGGGCGAGGGTTCGGGGACAGGCTCGTGAGCCGGCATCGTCAGGGCAGGCGCGGGCACGGCCGCCATCGCGACCGGCGCGGAAGCGGGCAGGGACGCGGGCGGCGGCAGGCCGTCATCGGCGCCGGCGGGGGCCAGTTCCCAGAAGGCATGGTCCGAGAGGAAGGCGAAGGCGTCGTCATCCGCGACGACCGGGGCAGGCTCCGCGACCGCCGGGACAGGCGCGGGCGACGCAGCCTCGGCGTGGGCGACCGGCACCTCGTCATCCTCGGCGAAGGCGTCCGTCCAGGGCAGGTCGTCGACGGTCTCCGGCAGCGACGCTACAGGATCGAAGGCTGGCTCGGCCGGCAGGGGGGCTGCGACATCGGCGAGCGCGGAGGCCGCCGGAGCAGTGGCCTTCGGCTGCGGGGCGGGGGCCGGCTCGGCGCGGCCGGTCGGCAGGCCCCAGACCTGGGCCAGCAGATGGTTGGGCGTGCGGTTATAGCGGACGCGATCGGGCAGGGCGCCGGGCTTCTGCCGCTTGGCGAAGGGCTGCGGCTCCGGCTCGGCGAGCGCCGGCAGGGACGCCGTCTCGGCTCGCTGCCTCATCTGCTCCGGCGCGCGGCTGAAACGCATCGCGGCCGGCGGCAGATAGGGCTCGCCGGTGGCGTCGCGCGGCGGATGGGCGGGCTGGCGCGCCATCTCCCGGCCCTCGGCCGGCAGCGGCGGCATCGCCCGCGAATCCTCGGGAGAGACAGTATTCGCTTTGATGAGTCCGCCCAGTCTACGCATAGTCTCAGAGCACGCCACAGAACAGAAAAGGTCGTGTTCCGTGGTAGCCGGGCACGGTTAATGGCGGCTGAACACCTCCGGGCGCTTTCGGGGACGGCTCCGGTTCAGGCCTCCGCGCGGGCGGCGCGCTTCTCGGCCATGTGCTGCTCGTCGTCGAGGCCGCGGCGCCAATAGCTCACCACCAGATGCTTGTCGCGCTCGGCGCGCAGGCGCTGCCGGGCGGCGGCGCGGACATGGCGGAAGGCCTCGTGCTCCATGGCGCCCCAGAGATAGAGGTCCGGCCCGTCGGCGGGGAGTTCGAGGGCGTCGAAGGCCTGCTGCAGCAGCGGCACAGTGCCGGCCTCGGCCGTGCCGCGATGCAGCCAGCGCAGGGCGATGCCGGCGGGTGCCGCGAGATTCTGCTCCTCGCCCTCGTCCTGGACCTCGATCATCGCGGTGCCCGCAGCGTCGGCGGGCAGGGAGGCGAGCATGCGCGCCACGGCGGGCAGGCCGGTCTCGTCGGCGAGGAAGACATAGCGGCCGGCCGGTTGCAGGCCGCGCCCGCCGGGGCCGGCCATGCCGATCCTGTCGCCGACTTGAGCGCGGGCGGCGAACGCCGAGCCGGGCCCGGCGTCCTCGTGCAGCACGAAATCGATGGCGAGCGTCCCGGCGGCGGCATCGATCGCGCGGATCGTGTATTTGCGCATCACCGGGCGGTTCTCCTCCGGCACCGGCACGGGCAGGCCGTCTTCACCCAGGCTCGGCCAGCGGACATCCTGCCCGCTCGATTGCGGCAGATAGAGCCTGACATGCAGGGCGTCCTGCCGGTCGAAGCGCGCCAGATCCTCGCCCGCCAGGTGGATGCGGCGCATATGCGGCGTGACGTCCTGCAGCGCCGTGACGGTCAGGAGCCGGAAGTCGGGCGCGGTCGCGGTGCCGACGCCGTCGCCCGTCCAGATGATGGCCGGTGGGGCGTCCGCCGGGGCGTATTCCCGGACATGGCCGGCGATGATCTTGCGCATTTCCAGCAGCCCGGCGAGATCGGGTGATTCGGCTACGATGGTGATCGCGTCGCCGCTCGCCTCGAACACGGCGTTGTGCCCGCCGAAGCGCAGCACGGTGCGCGCACCGTCCCGGCTGATCTCGGCGCCGTGCTCCTCGAGATGCGCGCAGAGCGGGGCGATGGTCGCGGCCGGGTCGGCCAGAACGATGCGGGTCTCGGCGCGCAGGCTGGTCATGATGTCGGTGCTTTCCAGCTGATCGCGCCGGCCGCTCAGGGCGCAGCCGCCGCGGGTCCCTCGATCCAGAGCGTCCCGTCGAGCGGGATCGCGGAGAAGCGGGCCTCGATCTCGCGCAGCGTTGCCTGCGGATCGATGCCGGCCATGCGTTCGGGGTGCAGCCAGGTCGCCATGACCTCGAGCGCAACCAGATGCAGCGGCGTGTCGTTGAACAATTGCCAAAGCCCGAAGCTGCGGCCCTTGCGGACGGCGGAGAGCACCTCGAACCCCGGCTGGCCGAGCACCGCGGCGAGGCTGGCGGCGGCCTGCGTGGGCCCGATGCCGAGGCCGAGCACCAGCCCGCCGCGCTTGGCGAGATGCACGCCGCCGCTGCCGATATAGACGTCGGGGTCGATCGCGAGCAGCTGTTCGAGGCTGATGACGCCGCTCGGCCCGGGGATCAGATCGGCGGCGATGTTGCGCCCGCCGGCCAGGGTGATCAGCGAATCGAAAATGCCCTTGCCGGGCGAGGAGCAGCAGTCGAACCCGCCGGCATGCGCGTGGAAGAACACCGAGGGGCGCGGGGCGCCGGCGAGCCGCTCGGCGATCCGGCGCCGGCGCTGCTCGTAGAGCGTGATGAAGGCCTCCGCCTGCTCCTGCCGGCCGATCAGCGTGCCGAGGATGCGCAGGCTCGGCACCGTGTCCCGCAGCGGCTCGAAATAGAAGTCGATCACCACGACCGGGACGCCGGCCGCCTCGAAGCGCTGGACGAGGTCGCCGGGACCGCGGCGCGTGCCTGCGAGCGACTGGCTGAGCACGACGAGATCGGGCGCGAGCGAGACCGCCTTCTCGAAGGAGAACGCGTCGGCGGTCGTCCCGTCGCCGGTCAGCGGGATGTCGTCGATCGCCGGAAATGTCTCGCGGTAGCGGGCATAGGCGTCCGGCATCTGCCGGCGGAAATCGCCGCTCCAGCCTGCTATGATCGAGAGCGGGTCGCGATGGATCAGGCCGAGCGCGTTGAGCTGGCGCCCCTGCGCCAGCACGATGCGCTTGGCCGGCGCCGGCAGCGAGACGGTGCGGCCGAGCAGATCGACCGCCGTCACCGGCTCCGCGACGGCGGGGCGCACGAGCGCGAGCAGCGCGAACGCCAGCAAAGCGACGAGGCGCAGGGCGGTGCGGAGCGCAGGCGCGTTCATGGCCGGGCTCCCGACAGCGCCGCCGGCTCGGCCAGCGCGAAAGCGATCGTGCGAGCCATCATCGCCGGCAGGACGGAGATGTGGTTCTCGTCCGGGAAGACCCGGTGCTCGCAGGCGACATGACCGGAGGCGGCGAGCGTCGCGGCCATCTCGGCGGCGTTGTCGACCATCCGTGCCATGCGCAGCCGCTCGGCGCGATGCGGATCGTGCCCGGCCTCGCCATCCTGCTCGGCGCCGCCGACGGTCAGCAGCAGGCGCGGGCGGCGCTGCGGGGCGGGCGCAGCGAGGAAGCGCGTGCGGGCGGCCAGGATGGCGCGCTCGTTCCACCAGATCGAGGGGCTGCCGGCGACCAGCGTGGCGAAGAGGCCGGGGCGGGTGAACAGCGCGTGCAGCGCGAACAGGCCGCCGAAGGAATGCCCGGCCAGGGAAAGCCGCGCATGATCGACCGGGGCGAGCGTTTCGACGAAGGGCAGGACGACGTCGGAGATGCGGTCGAGGAAGTGGTCGGCGCCGCCCTGTTCGGGCAGGAGGTCGGCGCTGCGGCGCGCGGCGTCGAAGGGGGCGGCGCCGGGATAGCCGATGCCGACGAGGATGGCCGGGGCGACCCCGGTGACCTCCGGGCGGGCGGCCTGCAGCCGCGCCGCGAGCAGGCCGGCGGGGAAGAGCGCGTCCCCGTCGACCATCAGCAGCACCGGGAAGCCGGCCGGCGGCGCCGCCGCCTCGGGTAGCGCGACCAGCAGGCGATAGGGCGGTGCGCCCGGCGACTCGAGCGTGAAGGCCTGTGCGCCCGGCAGCAGGACCGGCTCGCCGAGAGCCGGGCCTGCCTGCACGCGATGGGCTGCCGGGATCGCCACGCCCTGCCTCACCAGCGGTAGGACAGGGTGGCGAGCACGGTGCGGCGCAGGCCGAAGGAGCAGCCGGTCGCGCTGTAGCAGCCGGAGATGTACTCCTTGTCGAACAGGTTGTGGGCGTTGACCTGCAGCTTCCAGCCCTTCATCGCCGCATTAGCCATGCCGAGATCGTAGCTGAGCGCCGCGTCGACCAACGTGTAGTCAGGGGTGAAGAAGGTGTTGCCCGGATCGCCGGCGCCCTTGCCGACATAGCGGACGCCCGCGCCGAGGCCGAGCCCGGCGAACAGCCCGGTCTTGAAGGTGTAGTGGGCCCAGAGCGAGGCCATGTGGCGCGGCACCACCGGCGGGCGCCGGTGCAGGTCGACGCCGTTGCTCTTGGTCACCTCGGCGTCGGTATAGGCGTAGGAGCCGGTCAGGTCGAAGGAGTCGAACAGGGTGGCGCGGGCCTCCAGCTCGACGCCGCGCGCGGTGATCTCGCCTGTCTGGATCTGGAAGCCGGGATTGGCGATGTCGGTAGTCGTGACGTTGCTCTGCTTGATCTGGTAGACGGCCGCCTGGAAGAAGGCGTTGTAGCCCACCGGCTCGTATTTGAAGCCGGCCTCGTACTGCTCGCCCTCGGTCGGCTTGAAGGCCCGCCCGCCGAAGCCCGTGCCGGCTACCGGATCGAATGAGGTCGAGTAGCTGGCATAGGGCGCGAAGCCGTTGTCGAAATTGTACATCAGCGCGACGCGGCCGGTGCGGGCGGTGTCGTCCTGCTTGGTCAGCACATTGGTGGCGAGCGCCCGGGTGCGCGATTCGGCCCGGTCGAAGCGCCCGCCGATCAGCAGCGAGAGCCGGTCGAGCTTGATCTGGTCCTGGGCATAGACGCCGTACTGGGCAGTGGTCTGGTTGGTGCGCGTCTTCGGCGACATCAGGAAGGGCGAGCGGCCATAGACCGGGTTGGTGAAGTCGAGCGGCTGCACCGTGCCGGGGAAGCCGCCGGTCGAGGAGGCGTCGGTCCAGGCGGCGTCGATGCCGACCAGCACCTTGTGGGTCAGCGGGCCGGTGCGGAAATCGGCCTGGAGCTGGGTGTCGACGGTGGCGGTGCGCGCCTTCTCGTCATAGGCGGTGACGCGGCGGTTCAGCGTCTTCTGGTCGGCCTGGATACCGGCGACCGAGACCGTCTTGAAATTCGACTTCAGGTCCGAGACGCGGAGGTTCTGGCGCACGGTGAAGACGTCGTCGAAGCGGTGCTCGAAGGCGTAGCCGAGATTGGTCTGGTTGCGGCTGTAGCCTTCGAGGATCGGCTCGCCGGGGAAGAAGTTGCTGCGGATGCGCCCGGCGCGGCTGGGCAGGGCCGAGCCGATGGAGGGGATGAAGCCGTAGAAGCCGGTTTCCGGATCGCGCTGGAACGAGGTGAGCAGCGTCAGCGAGGTCGCCGCCGTAGGCTGCCAGGTCAGCGAGGGCGCGATGAAGATGCGCTCCTCGCGGGTGTGATCGACCTGGGTGTCGGCGGCGCGGCCGAGGCCGACGATGCGGTAGAGCAGCGTCTTGTCCGGCGTCACCGGCCCGCCGATGTCGAAGGCGAACTGGGCGCGCTCATGCGTGCCGATCTGCAGCTGGACCTCGCCATGGGCGACGTCCCGCGGCCGCTTGCTGACCATGTTGACCACGCCACCCGGCTTGACCTGGCCGAAGACGACGGAGGCCGGGCCGCGCAGCACCTCGACGCGCTCCAGCCCCCAGGGCTCGTAGGCGGGCACGAGGTAGTTGACGCCGCGCAGATAGCGCAGCCCGTCGAGATTGGCGACGTAGCCTGCGCCGCTGCCCGAGCCGCCGAAGCCGCGGATGAAGACGCTGTCGTAGCGCCCGGCCGAGAGGCGGGTCTCGGCGAGCACGCCGGCGGTGTAGCGCAGCGCCTGGCCGACGCTCTGGGCGGCCTGGTCGTCGATCTGGTCGCGCGTGACGACGGTGATCGACTGCGGCGTCTCCATGATCGGCGTGTCGGTCTTGGTCGCGGTGTCGCTGCGGCGGGCGACATAGCCCTGGACCGGCCCGCTGGCGCGCTCGCCCTGAACCTCGATCGTGTCGAGCCCGATCGCGCCAGGCGCGGTCTGCGCATGGGCGCTCGACCAGGCGGCGACGATGGCCGCGAGCGCGACGCCGGCGCGGCGTGCGGTCCTGTTGCGGAAGATGACGCGATCCATAAGCCCGATCCCTGTCCCCGTCGCCTCTCGGGCGACCTGTCGCAGGGGTTCTGTCAGCAAGGCTCGGGAGGCGGCAACGCTCTCGGCTTTCGATTGCGGCAGTATTTCTTTCGGTTGAGTTTTGAACGCGTCGAGCCAGAGACCGCAGGCTCTTCCGAGCGCGCTCATGCCCTGAGCGCGCTCGGCGGCAGGCCGAAGCGCTTGCGGAACAGGCTCGAGAAATGCGCCGGGCTGTAGCCGACGGAAAAGGCTGCGACGCTGACGCTGGCCTCGCCCGAGGCGATCATCGCATAGGCCTGCTGCAACCGGTGCTCCTGCAGATAGCCGAAGACGCTGGTGCCGAATTCGCGCCGGAAGGCGGCGGTCAGCTTGCTGGGATTGAGCCCGCTGGCCCGTGCCAGCTCGGCGAGGCTCGGCGGCGCCTGCGTCGCGGCGAGAAGCATGTCGCGCACCGCGTGGATCTGCTCGCGGGTGCGCGGATCGAGGCGCTGGGAACGCGGGCGCTCCGGCGGGATCACCTCGCCCAGCGCCAGCGCGCAGAGCTCGAGCGCCTGGCCCGCCAGATGCAGGCGCTGGAACGGGCCGGCGGGCGAGACGCCGCCCTCCGCCATCTGGGCCGCCAGGCGGCGGGTGGCGGGGCCGGCGGGCCGCAGCCAGAGGGCGGCCTCGCCGGGCTGCGTCCCTGCCATCAGCCTGTCGAGCGCCGGGCCGAATTCGCGGGCGAGGAAGTCGATGTCGAACTGCATCAGCACCGAGGCCTGCGTACCGTCGGCGAGGCTGGTGCGCCGTTGCAGATGCTGCCCGTGGCTGGCGGCGACCAGCACGGACGGGCCCTCGATCACCACGGGCGGCCGGTCGTCGAGCGCCAGGGTCTGGCGGCAGTCGAGCAGGACGGCGATCTTCAGCCCCGTCCGCATCGGGCCGACCACGCGCTCGCCCTCGCGGCTGGCGAAGCGGCCGGCCGCGAGCGACAGGTGGTTCGAGAACAGGCCGAGCGTGCCCGGCACGGGACGGTCGGCAGCGGGGGGAAGCGGCATTGCGACCTCGGTGAAGATCGCGGCACAATAGGCTTCCGGGTCAGAAAATCAAATTTTATCAGTATTTTAGATGGTTTCCAGACAGGAATCGGTCCGGCGCGGGCTCAGCGCTTCATCTCGATCTCGATGAAGCTCAGCCTGGTGGTGCCGGCATTCTTGACGTCATGCTTGACCCCGGCAGGGCGGATATAGCTCTGGCCGACCTTGACCTCGGTCTGTGAGACGACGCCGTCGACCTCATAGGCCATGGTCGCGTCGGTCATGATCACCACGGCGTAGTCGAGCCCGTGCTCGTGCCAGCCGGTGGTGGCGCCGGGCTCGAAGTCCCAGCGCGTGATCCGGGCGCGCTCGTCGTCGGCGAGAAGCGTTGAGACGGCGGGAATCGTGCATTCGAACGGCATGGTCTGTCGGTCTCCGTGATCGCTGGCGGGGGCCATCATGGCGGGGATGGGCGCTGCTGCACAGGGCCGGTCAGGCCTCCGTCCCGGGGGCGGTCCGCCCGGAGCGCAGGCTCGCCTCCAGGGCCGCGAGCGCGATCCGGCCGGCCTGGCGCACATGCGCGCGGCAGGCCAGCGCGGCCGCCTCGGCATCGCGGCGTTCCACCGCCGCGACGATCGCGTCGATCTCCGCCAGCATCGCCGGCAGGCGCCCCGGCGCGGCCATGGAGAGCAGGCGCAGCTGGGTGATGCGGCTCAGCAGCGGCGCCAGCATGCGCGGCACGTAAGCGTTGCCGCAGCCGCGCATCAGCACCTCGTAGAAGCGGCGCTTCAGCGCCGACAGATCCTCCGGCGCGGCGGCATCGGCAGCCGCCCGCATCTCGGCGTGGACGGCGCGCAGCGCGTCACGGTCGGCCTGCGAGGCACGGCTGGCGAAGCCCTCGCCGGCCAGCGCCTCCAGCATGCCGCGGATCTCGTAGATCTGCGCGGCCTCCGCCACGGGCAGCACGGCGACGAAGGGGCCGCGATGCGGCAGCACCGTCACCAGCCCCTCCGCTTCGAGCAGCCGCACGGCTTCGCGCACCACCGTCCGCGAGGCGCCGAAGAGTTCGCACAGCATGCGGTCGGGCAGGTGCTCGCCCGGGGCGAAGCGCCCGGTCACGATGGCTTCGCGCAGCCCGTCCTCGACGAGCTGCCGCACCGGCTTGGGCGTGATCCTCAGCTGCATGTCGGTCGCCGGCATCTCGGCTCGCTCTCCCGTCCTCGCCGTCTGTCTTCTACCCGAGGCGCGTCGGCCGCCAAGGCCGATCTGCCTACTCTGCTCCGAGATTGACATACAATATGGCAATACGTCATCGCTTGACCAGGGAGGAAGCCGCCAATGTCCGACGATCAGGCTCTGTTCGAGAAGGGGTTGCCGATTCGGCGGGAGGTCCTGGGGCCGGACTATGTCGATGCCTCGATGGCCAAGGCCGACGCTTTCATGATGTCCTTCCAGCGGGCGACGACCAGCTGGGCCTGGGGGTGGGCCTGGGGTGACCCGACGCTGGAGCGCCGCACGCGCAGCATGCTCAACCTCGCCATGCTGACCGCGCTCGGCCGCAGCCACGAGATCAAGCTGCATGTGAAGGGGGCGCTCAACAACGGGCTGAGCGTCGAGGAGATCAAGGCGGTGCTGCTGCACGCCACCGCCTATTGCGGCATTCCCGCCGGGCTCGATGCCTTCAAGGCGGCGCATGAGGTGCTGCTCAAGGAAGGCGCGCTGCCGGGCGCGTCGGACGGGGAGGCCGGGCGGTGAGCGGCGCCGCGATCCGCAGCGTCGCCTTCATCGGCATCGGCAATATGGGCTGGCCGATGGCGGCCAACCTGCTGCGCGCCGGCTTCTCGGTCACGGTCTGCGACGCGGTCGCCGGCCGGGCCGAGGCCTTCGTCGCCGCGCAGGGCGGCGTCGCGGCCAGTAATGCCGCGGCGGCCGTCGCGGGCGCCGAAGCGGTGGTGACGATCCTGCCGACCAGCGCCGAGGTCGAGGCCGTCCTCGCCGAAATCGCGCCGGTCCTGGCGCCGGGCACGCTGCTGATCGAGATGAGCTCTGGCTCGCCGCTGGTGACGCGGCGCCTCGCTGAGGAGCTGGCGGCGCGGCAGGTCGCGATGGTCGACGCGCCGGTCTCCGGCGGCGTGCCGCGGGCGCGCACCGGCGAACTCGCGATCATGGCGGGCGGGGAGCAAGCGGCGCTCGACCGGGCCGAGCCGGTGCTGAAGGCGATGAGCACGACGATCCACCGGGTCGGCACGGTCGGGGCCGGGCAGGCGATGAAGGCGCTCAACAACCTCGTCTCGGCCGGCGGCTTCCTGATCGGCATCGAGGCTCTGCTGATCGGCCAGCGCTTCGGGCTCGATCCGGCGCTGATGGTCGACGTGCTCAACGCCTCGACCGGCATGAACAACGCGACCCAGAAGAAGTTCGGGCCATATGTGCTGTCGCGCGCCTTCGACAGTGGCTTCGGGCTCGACCTGATGGCGAAGGATCTCGGCATCGCGCTCGAGGTCGGGCGCGGCACCGGCACGGTGACGCCCTTCGCGGCGCTGCTGCGCGAAATGGCGTCGAGCGCCGTCAACCTGCTCGGGCCGGGGCAGGATCACACCGCCTTCGCGCGCCTGAGCGAGGCGCTCGCCGGGACGGAACTTTGGCCCGGGCCGGCGGCGGGCTGAGCACCGGCCTCAGCCGTTCCAGTCGGCGTACCAGCGCTTGAACTGCGCGAGCTGCCGTTCGGCATGGGCGCGCTGGCTCGGCGAGAGCGCGTCGGTCGGGTTGAAGTGGAGGGTGTATTCGGCGTCGCCCTCCAGCACCATCAGGTGCTTGTAGTAGAGCACGAGGTCGGTGCCCTCGTCATAGCGCGAGAGTTCTTCCAGCGCCTCGCTCAGCTCCAGCGCCTTGCGCCTTGCCGCGACGTCGCCGGCGGCGGCCGCCTTCGCCAGCGCGACGAAATGCAGGATCTCGCGCGGCAGCACGTTGCCGATGCCGGTGATGGCGCCGACCGCGCCGCATTTGACGAAGCCGTGGAAGACGCAGGTATCGACGCCGGCGAGCAGCACGACGGTCTCGTCGCGACCGATGATGTGCTCGGCCGCATAGCTCATCGCTGCGGCCCCGCCGAACTCCTTGAAGCCGACCAGATTCGGATGCTCATCGCGCAGGGCGAAGAACAGCTCGGCGCGGGTCTCGAAACCGTAATGCGGGCTGTTGTAGATTACCGCCGGGAGCGCCGGAGCCGCGGCGAGAATCGCCTTGAAATGCGCGCGCTGCGCCGCGACCGAGCTGCCGCGCGACAGCACGCGCGGAATCACCATCAGCCCGGCGGCTCCGACGCGTGCGGCGTGGCTGGCCAGCGCCACCGCCGAGGCCGAGTTGACCGCGCCGGTGCCGACGACGACCGGCACGCCGGCCTCGACCAGCCTTTCGACGCCCTCCATGCGCTGCGCATCGGTGAGCAGCGGCCAGTCGCCCATCGAGCCGCAATAGACCACGGCCGTCATGCCGGCCTCGATCATCTGCACGCCCTTGCGCACAAGCGCATCGAAATCCGGGCTGCGATCAGGCCTGCAGGGCGTCATCAGCGCGGGAATCACGCCGGCGAAGATCTCGGGACTCATGTGCGCCCTCCGGATGCCCGCACCGGCACGAGCCTGTAGGGGGGTCCGATCATTTGCACCACCACCGGCGCGGGTCGCCGTAGCTTAAACCTGAGTCTCGTCAATGGGATAGGGGCATCCGCGGCCCGGCGCTGGCGGTGCGCGAAAATGCGCGATTGCCCCGGCAATGTCGCGATCTTCTGCACCCTTTCGCTTAATCCGCGTGCAGAAATAAGCGCAATCCGATCAGATAGTTGCATGGCGGCTCTGTCCACGCCGGGTGACAGTTCGATCGTCGGAACTGTCGCCCTAGGGCGACAGAATGAAGGATGGGCAACAGTTACGAATTATCAAACAGCAGCAAGCGGATAGGACCGTGACGGCGCAAGAGGCCCGCGCAGGAACTGTCGCCCTCACTCTTCGAGGTCGAACCAGTCCTGAGCCGTTTCGGTCGTTGCCTTCTCGTCGCTAGGGCCGAAGCCAACGTATGGCCGTGCGGGGATCGTGACCTGACGAGCATAGGCAGCACCGCCGCGTTTCAACGGGATCCGCAGGGCGCCATTCTTGGCCTTAATCGTGGCACCGAACTGATGGACGGCGCCGTGCACGGCGGACGGGCCGAGCTTCAGGACTGTCCCAGCCACCTCATGGTTCAAAGAGCCCCTCAGCCTGCCGCTCACCGTCAGAATAGGAGCTGAGCTTCCCCGCGCTTCGACCGTGAGAGGCTTCAATGGTGCCCACGCGCGCCCCTGCGGATCCTTCTGGCTGTCGAAGCGCTCGCTGGTGGTCTTCAGCAGCGCATCACCAATGTTCTTGAGCAGCGCTTCCTTGCGCTCGGCGCGCGCAATGAGCTTTTCGAGCTTCGCCAGGCCGTCGCTGGTTGCGTCGATGACGATGCGAACTTGGCCGGTCATTGCGGATCGCTCCTGCGAGGCTTATATTCCTCGTACCCGGAGGATAATGGCCTCGTGATCAGGCTGCCCATGGCCTCCGGAACGCCGCGATCGATCACGGGTCGCGGCTTTATCATGGCTGCGCTCCATCGGCCTGCCGGCGATACAGAAGTGCCCCGTGACGCTGCGTCTCGATATACGCGTCGCGCTTTCGCGGATCGGCATCATCGGCGGTGAAGAGCGTCTTGGCTTCCCAGCCCGCCTCGCCATACTCGAACACCGCGACCGAGGGCTTGTCGCCGTCGTGGCGGAGATAGCGACGGCGCAGTGTGGTCTTGCCGGTCCGCTCATTGCGATCCCAGTCGACCCAGATCTCGTCTGGATCCTTCAACGCTTCAGCGGCGCGCAGATACTCGCCTGCACGCGCCCGTTTGAAGACCTTCCAGGCACCGTCCTGCGTCTGAAACATCTTCTCGCTGATGACGACGGCGCCGCCGGCCATGTCGCGATGGATGGCCGCGCCGTTCTCGCCCCTGGCCGCCCCGAACAGGCCGAGCACCGCGTCGACATAGGTCTCGACGGCCTCGCCCTCCTTCAGGCGCCCGACGCGGCTCGGCCGGGCGACATCGCGCAGCGGCGGCAGATCGGCGGGCTTCGGATTGCCGCGCCCGCCAGGCGGCAGGGCGTCAGAGGCCGGCAGCGGGCGCTGCAGCTCTGACGGCACGAGCCCGCGTTCCCAGCTGTCGCCGGGCTGGTGAGCCCATCCGAAGTCGATGCCCTCCGGAACCATGACGATGTCACCCGTCTTCGGGTCCTTGACCGGCCGCAGGTTCAGCGGCGGCGCTTCGTCCGGGCCGGCCGGCTTGCCGCGCTTCTCCTGCTCGCGGTCACGCTCCCGCCGCGACAGCGGGCGAGCGCCGCAGCTGCAAAGCCAGCCGTTCGGCGGGAAATGCGTCTGCCAGAAGGTATCGTCATGGCGGAGGATCAGGCCGTCCCACCCTTGATGTTCGATGCGCGGCGTTTCAGGTGTGCGGATGTCGGCATGGCGGTACATCCACCAGGGCCGCAGCTCCAGCACGTCCGGATCGCGCATCTGCTTCAGGCGGCCGGCCTGATAGGACGTCCGCACATTGGTCTCGTAGATGACGCGCGTGCGCCAATCGCGATTATCCTCGCCCGCGCCTCCGATCCAGCCGTGCTTCTCGACGGTCTTGTCGAAGTCGCGCCTGAATTCCTCCAGCGTGGTGCCCTTGTCGATGGCCTTGTCGATGGCCTGGCGAAGTTCGGAGAGCACCGCCTCCTTCTCGACGCCGGCCACGACGAATGCGCGGTCATGCGCGCGACCGTCCAGGTCGCGCCAGCCTTTCGTCGGCAGCGAGACCTTCTGCCGGAAATAGTCGAGCTGCGGCTTGAAGGACTGCCGGAAGTCCTCTGCGAAGGCGCGCACGGCGGTCACTCCGCAACCTCGTCGAGCAGGTCCGAGCGGCCCTTCAGCTCGGCGAGCGCGAACGCGTCACCGATAAGGTCCGCCAGCTCGTCGACTTCGATCTCGGGATAGGCTTCCAGGAGGCGCTGCGGCAGCTCGGCGAGATCGCCGCCATCCGCTAGAAGCTGGTCGATGACGCCGCGCACATGCTCGATCCACTTTCGCCGGATGCCGGCGGTCCATGATCTCCGACAGGGTCGCCTCGATCTCCTTCGGGCCGAAGCCCTCGCGCCGGAGCCGGAACAGGTTGTCGAGATCCTTGGCCTGGCGCTCGGCCCGTGCCGACTTCGCCTTTTCTTCGGCCGAGACGTTGGAGGCGCGCGGCCGGGTGACGAAGGGCGGATGGGCGTCCGGGACGTTGTACTCGACGGCCCAGCGCACCAGGCTGGCCTGCAGGGTCGCCGAGATCAGGTCCGCATCGCCGTCGATCAGCTCGTCCTTGACGTCGCGATGGGTCTCGGCCGCAGCGCGAGAGCCATTGCCGCCCATATTGGTCGTCAGGGTCTCGCCGAGGACCGTCTCGGCCGTCTGCTCGTCCCAATACCTGCACCAGCCTTCGTGCGTCAGGGTTCCCGAGAGCGCGGCCTTGGCGAAGTCGACCTCGGTTCCGATCGGGACCGCAAGAGCGCCGCCGGCGATCGCGCCGGACAGAGCATCCAACAGGCGCTGCTGGTCCGCCTGCAGGGTGCCGGCCGGATACTTCGCGACTGGCAGCGGCACGGCGAAGCGCTCCAGCGCCTTCATCCAGAAGCCGACACCCTCGCGTTTGAAGAGCACGTGCCAGAAGAGAATGCGGCCGAGCCCGAACCCATACGGATCGGAGCCATCGTGCTCGTCGAAGCGATGGACGATCATCTTGCGCTCGGGAAACGCCAGACCGTCCAGCATGTGCTCCATCGTCAGGAGCCGCGGCTGCCAGTCGACATCGAAGCTGATCCGTCGCTGGTCGATCTTCTTGACCAGCGACGGCATGACCTCAAAGCCATCGCGCTCCCAGACGATTTCGCAGGTCGAGAACCCCATCAGCGTCGCGTCCAGGAGCGACAGCGTGATCTGATCGAACGGGAGCCGGTCCAGCATGCGTTCGACGAACTCGGCCGCCCTGACATCGACAGGGTCCTGGCTGGCGGGTTCGACCAGCCAGTCGCGCGCGATCAGAGCCCGAGCGCGTTTCTGCAGAACGGTGTAGGCGCGGCCGTCGCGCAGCACCTCGCGGTACAGCTCGACGCCTTTTCCACGACGGACCAGGATGTCGTCGGTCGGGCGCAGGGCGCTGCCGTAGTGCGGGATGGTGATGTCGTTGCGCGCATGCGCGAACAGCGTCCGGCCGGGGGCCGGGATGTTCTTGCGTCCTTCACCTGCGGGCTGGGCGGCCTGCTTCTGCCGGTTGCGGGGCTTTTTCATGACAGGCGGTATCCGTCCGTGGTGCGTGCCGGCCGAGCGCCGCCGGGCGCGCCGACCAGACCAGCCGAGAGCCCGCCCGTGCCCTGGCGCACAGCAAGCGACCAGAGCATTTCAAGTGCGTCCGGGCCGTCGTCATGGGCTGCGTGCGGCCATTGCTGCAGCTGCTCGCGCAGCGTCTTCTGCGATGCATGCAGGCGGATGAGACCGGCTGCGATCGGCGGCTGCAGCCTCTCGATCCGCAGCGCCTTGTCTGCAATCGGGGTGATGGGCGTCGCCGGCAGCGCGACGCCCTGCTTGACTGCGCGGGTCATAATCTCGGTGCGCAGGAACTCCTGAAACTGGATGTTCTCGACGCCCCACAGCGCACAGTTGTATTCGCGCTGCATGGCGATGACATCTGAGCAGATCACGTCCGGCAGGCGCTTGCGGATCGAGGCTTCGACGACGTCCAGGATACCTGTGGTGCGGTCGAACCCGCCGACGAGGATCGCGGACGGGTCGCGGCCCTTGCCGGCCTTGCCGAGCGACGGGTCCACAACGCCGAACAACTGCCACGCCGCGACCCTGCTGACCCAGAACGTGATGCTCTTGAAGGGCGAGCCCTCGGCCACCGGATCGTTCTGATCCTCCGACATGAAGCTGTCTTCGGAGATCGCCCGCCGCAGCATCAGCGAGACCAGCGTCTTCACCGCCGGCCAGAATAGCACCGCGCCTTCGTCCATCGCCTCGCGGTTCGCGTCATAGAACGCGATAGCCTCTGCGTGGTCGTCGCTGTCGTCGTTCTGAGCGATCTCGCTGAAGGCGTCCCATAGGTCCATGCGGACCGGGAATTCCATGACGGCCCGAAAGGTGTGGAGCTCCCAGCCCTTGCGGTCGCCGAGCCGCTTCAGCACCGCGTCGTGGTGCAACAGCGTGCCGAAAACCACGATGTCGATCGAGCCATCTGCCGGGCCAAGCGGCTCGACGGCTTTCAGCACCCAGGTCTCCAGCTTCTGGCGGAAATCCGGGCTGCGGACGTTCTCGTCATTCTCGATGTCGTCGAGCACGACGAGATCCGGGCGATAGGGGCCATGGCGGCGGCCGCGCACCTTCTGGCGCGAGCCGACCGCCTGGAAACGCGTGCCGGTGCGGGTCACCATCTCGCCCTCGCGCCAGACCCGGCCTTCGCCGCAGGCCTCGGGGAAGTCCATGAGGAGCCGGGGATTGTCTTCCAGCTCGATCTTGATCGCCTCCAGCATGAGGGCCGCCTGCTCATAGGCGTCCATGCCGATGATGATGAAGTGCTTCACGCGGATGATGGCGCACCACAGCGTGAAGAGCTGGGTGCCCATGGTCGACTTCGCCGAGCCGCGCGGCGCCATCTCGACCAGGCGGGCGCCACGGCGGCGCGGCCGGGCATCGCGGATCATCGCCGGCAGCCGCTCGAACAGGTGCTCATGCAGCAGGTTCGGCCGCTCCTTCACATAGTGCGGGAAGTAGGTCTCGACGAAGAAGCGATAGCCGGTGTCGAGATCCTTGACCTTGGCGACGCGCTCCTGCCGCGCCGTCTCGTCGGCCGGGAAGCCTGAAACCTCCGCCTCGATCCGGCGGCGAAGCTGGTCCTGCAGGCCGGCGACGGCTTCGCGGAAGGCGTGTGGCGTAAGCTTCGTCGAGGTCGCCATCAGCCGACCACCTTGTCGATCGCAGAGCGCCCCGCATCCGTGATCTGCCACCAGTGAATATCACCGGGTCGCCAGCGCCGCGCAGTCTCGACGAGACCCTGCCGTTCAAGACGTTTGAGCATGCGTCGAGCCGCCGGAACGTCAGGCAATCCGACCTTCCGCTGAATATGCGACGTCGCCATTGGCGTTTCGGCCAGCAGGAACAGCGCCGCGCTCTCATCGCGCGAGAGGCAGCCGATCTTGACGCGGAGGATCGTCGTCACGGCAAATCCTCGAAGCGACCATCCTCGAACTCGTCCGCGGGGCGCACCCACAGCGATCCGTCACCCTCGGATTGGTAGACGACGACTTGGGCCATATCGACCGACTGAAGCTCGCAATAGTTTGCGCCGCTTTCGTCTTGGCCAATCGCCTCCTCGGTCCAGCTCCCTGTCTGGATACTGCCGGTGCCGATGACGGAGTAGGTGGTTCCGCGCTTGCCGTGGCGAACCCGGCGGGTTGCGCCCGGTCCAGCCACGACTTGTGACAGAACAAGCAGATCGTTGAGAGCCAGAGCGGGACCAAAGATCGCTCTTCGTCGGATCTCACGCAACATGGCTTCTGCGGCGGCGCTCATAGCGCCACCCCAACATGGCGGCGGCCGGTGTCGGTCGCGTCCCAGCATTTCTGGACGGCGTAGCTGCTCGGGACCTCGGTCAGATATCCGCGCTGCTCTAAGCGACGGCAGGCTGCGAGAACCTGCGCGGTGCGCAGACCTTTCCAGTCGCGATAGGCGCCTTTCCAGTTCATCTGAAGGGTGTTTTTGATGACATACGTCATCGATTGGCTACGGGTGGTGACGGCGCAGAGCACATCGCGATCGAGGTCGGCCTGATCGCCGGCAAGAAGCCTCCTCATGATCCGTATACCTCCGACAGATGCGTCCCGAACGGCTCCAGCACCTCCAGCAGGAGGGCCGCACGGTCAGGGTGATGTTGACGGGTGAAGTCGGCGAGGCGCTTGAGGACGTCCATGGCGACGCCCAGCTCGGAAATCTTCGGCGAGACGCGGCCGGCGGCCGAGATCGTCTTGTGGAAGGCGTCGGCGAGGCTCGCCATCATCTTCACGCGCTCGGCCGGTGCGATGTTGGGATCGCCCTTCACGGTCTCGATCGTCGCCTGGTAGAGGATCACGAAGTCCTCGATCACGGTCGAGACCAGGACCTCCATGCCCTCGCCGGCGATCGTGTTCGCTGCGCGGCCGACATCCCAGTCATCGCCGGCGGCCTTCGCGTCGGCCTTCCAGCGCCGGATCGTGGCCTCGGAGACCGTCAGAGCCACCGCGATGGTCGGCACGCTCTGACGCTGGAAGACGAAGAGCTTGCGGGCGTCGCGCCTGGTCTTGTCGTCGTGCGCCATGGTTGCCTCAGTCGAGCGAGGAGAAGGGCTTCTTGACCTTGGCCAGCGCTTCGCGGCCGGCCACATGGTTCAGGCCCTCGCGGGTGATCTCGGCGATCAGGCGCACGCCGGTCTGGAACAGCGCGACGCCGCGCACCTGCAGCAGATCGTTCAGGAGCTGCTGGACTTCCGTGTCGCCCTTGCGATGACCCCAGTCGCCGAGCGCCGAGACGATCTGTTCGAGGCTCATCGAGCCCGAAGTCTGGTTCGACAGCTCCTTCAGGATGGCGAGACGCGCATCTTCTGCGTCCTTCTCGGCATAGCTCTTCTCGCGGCGGATCATTGGGCGGAGCCTTTGCTGTTGGAGAGGAGCCACTGGTCGATGCGCTCGACCAGCCGGTTGGTGGCCTGCACGCTCGACTGCAGGGCTTTCACGTCGCCGCCGATCTCGGCGATCTTCACCGCCATCCCGGCCACTGTTTCGGCCGTCGGCAGATGCTGGATCTCGATCGAGATCTTGTTGAGCTTCTGCTCGGCGTCGACCAGGCGGTTCTCGACTGCGAGCAGCCGCGCGTCGGTCGACGCAGCCGACCCCGCCGGTTGCGGCATGCGCTCGCGCCGGCCGCCGAGCAGAACGCCGATGAAGAGGAAGCCCAGCGCGGCGGCGATGGCGACGGCGACAGAGAGATCGGAGCTGAAGTCCATCAGGTCGGCTCCTGCGGCAGGTCGAGCGCGTCGGCGGCGAGGCGCCCCTCCTGGACGGCACGCATCTGGCCGATCATCCGACGCATCTGCGCACGCAGCAGGTCGACGCTGGCGGTCAGCTCGCGCAGGTTCTCGCGCAGGGCCGCGTTCTCGATCAGGAGAGACTGGACCTGCGCGCGGAGCGAGCTTTCCGATGCGGTCAGCGCTTCAAGCGCCTTGATCAGGCGGTCCTGGAACTCGGTAGCCTGCTGTTCGGCGCGACCAGCTGCGAGCATGCTGCGCACCTTGGTGAAGATCAGCACGACGAGCGCCAGCCCGAGCAGCATGGCGACGATGGCGGCGCCGACAGGCCCTGTTGCCTCGACGATGCGCAGCACGTTGTCAGCGCTCGGCATCACGGCCTCCTCGGGCTGCTGTAGAGGTGGAGCCCGCCGAACAGCGCGATCAGGCCCAGCTCGGCATGAAGGATCGTGCCGGGGGTGATGCCATTGCGGCCGATGACATAGGCGATGAAAAGCCAGCACCAGGCGCTGCCAGCTGCGGCCACGATGCGGAGGCTGTGCAGCCGCTGCGCCACGCAAATGAGGTGGACGGCTCCGAGGCCGACCATGATGACGAGCCAGGCCTCGCTCGGCAGCAGGCCGATCTTGGCCCAGTTGCCGCGCTCGAACACTTCCGGCCGGGCGATCAGCAATGCAGCCCAGCAGAGCGCGGGGAAGGCGAGCACGAGATCGAGCCACGGGGCGCAGGGTCCGAAGACCCAGCGCAGGAAGCTGACGAGCGGCGAGAAGGCCCGGACGATCATCGGCCGTCCGCCTCGATCTTCATCGGGGCGAACTCTGCATAGTCGGCGATCAACGCCCCGCCGAACCGTTCGCGATCCAGCTGGGAGAGCCGCGCCATGACCATTTCACGGATCCGGCTATCGGTGAGGCCGAAGAAGCGGACCGCGTCCGGGACCGCGCCGAGCACGTAGTTGATGGCCTGCGCGGCTGCGGTGGACCGGACGTCGATCGCCTTGCCGCCGATCGCGTCGCCGACCTTGGCGAGGCCGGCGTTGACGCCGGTCATGATCGCGGAGTGCAGCGCCTCACGATGGCGCGCCTCGATGTTGACGCCCGTCCAGGCATAGACGCGGGCGCTGATCATGCCGATGGCCACAGCGATGCCGGCCGCGATGACCGTGCCGAGATAGTCGAGCGCGCCGACCAGCGTCGGGCCGAGGTCGACGCTGGTCGACTGTGCAAAGGCCGAACTCTGCACGATCGACAGCATCGCTAGGCCGATGAAGAGAATGAGACGCAAGGTGGGCACTCCTGAGTTGCGGCCGTCAGGCCTGGGCGAGGAAGCTGGTGATGGCCGCGCGCAGCCGGTCGCCGCAGGCCTTGGCGCCGATCAGGCCGGGCTCGAAGGAGAGCCGCGTGAAGTCCCATTTGCCGCGCTGCTGGATGCCGAGGTTGGGCTGCACCTCTGCATGGGACAGGGTGGTCTTCGGGCCGACCGGGATGTCGTAGAAGCGGCAGAGATCAGCGGCGACGCGCGCCATCATCTCGAACTGCGCCCGCGTCATCGGATAGGCGCCGGACCTGAACGGGCTCTCCGACACCTGGCCGCCGCCCATACAACAGACCGCGACGCCGATCGCGTCGCCATTGGCGTTGAGCGTGTGGGCCGCATAGGCGGACTTCAGGTCGATCGGCGCGACGTTGAGCGCGATCGAGGGCGTCCCGCGCACGAGACCGGCGTCGCCGTCGATGAGGAGGTGATAGTGCTTGCGGTCGCCAGCCGACGCCTTGTACGTGCCGCCCGTCCAATGAAAATGGATGCGGCGCATCCGGGCCTTCGGCAGCCAGGCCGCCGGAATGGTCCGCAGCGAGCGGTTGACCGAGGCGGCCGCCCAGGCCGGCGCGGCCTGCGCGAGCGCGACAGTCGTGGCCTCGTCGAGCAGGCCGGTCTGACGCAGGCCGCGCGACGCCTGGAACGCGCGAGCGCCGGCCCGGCTGAGCTGGCCCCAGTCGCTATCGAGATTACCGGAATAGAACCCGAGCTGCTTCAGAATGCGCTGGGCGTCGAGGAGGGTCATGGCGCTGGTCCCGGTCGCAAGATGCGAGAGGGACCATGTCGCGGTTCGAGCGCGATGCGCGAGGTGTCAAGGACAGGTGAGAGCCGCTTCCGGCCTAGTCTTCATGCGGCAAAAAGCTGATCTGACGCGGGTCGACGAAACGTCTTTTACTGCGGCGCGATTTCGGCTCTGCGCTCAAGAGCTTGTAGACGTACCGCTCTGTCAAGTGCAGTGCGCGGGCGATCTCGGACATCTTGCAACCACGCTCGGCCAGCTCACGCGCACGGCGATGGCGCGCCTCCGAGGTCATCAGCTCCTTGGGGATGACGACCGTCGCCCCGCCGATGAGATTGCAAAGGGCCTTCGCGAGATCCTCGCCGACGATGTTGAGCGGGTGGTCTTCACGCCAATCCGCCGGAATGTAGATTTCGGTGCCGCCGAACTCGCGCACGAGAGCAACGGCCGCCTCGACCCCGAACTGCTCGCAGACGACCCGGATGCTGTCGGCCACGTCTTCCGGCCTAAGGCCGCTGGTGCTGGCAAGGATCATGGTGCGCTCCTGCGCAGCTCGACAAGCTTGGCGAGATAGCGATGGGTGAGTGCTTGCAGCTCGGCCGCCAGGACGATCCGTCGATGGCTGCACTTCGGCAGGCGGCCGATGCGCGCCCTCAGTCTGGCTCGCTCCCGTTCCAACTCGGCAAGAGCCGCGGCCTCACGCCATTGCAGGAGGGGAACGAGGACAAGCGGAGCGGAGGCTGAGGAGCTGGCCACGGTCACGCCTCCATCTCGGCGTTGCACATCCTCCACAGCAGAGCCTCGCGTGCCTCTGCCCGCTTCATGGCTGCTGCATCGCGCTGATAGCTGGCCTTCGCGCGCTCGTAGGCCGCAAGGGACTTGCTATCGCGCTTTCCCATCCAGGCATCGAAAGCTTCCCGCTCGGCCTGCCAGGCGGACTGTTCAGCGTCGCGAGCGCCGTCGGATTTGGCCTGCGCCACCGTGTACTTCGCCCACAGCAAGTCGGCCTTCGAGAAGAAGGTGAGACGATGGTTCAGCAAGGCGACCAACTCGGCGTGCGAAAGGTCGCGCCAGCTCTGAGGCAGTGCGATCTTCGTCATGGCCGCACCTGTCGGTCGATGAACTCGTTGACCGCCTGGGCGAGCAGCTGGCCCCGGCTCTTGCCGGTGCGCCGCGACAAGAAGGCGAGGTCCTGCTCCATCGCCGGCGTGATCGGCTCGGCCGCCAATGCGAGCGAGCGCGGCGCACCGGGGATCTTGATGAGATGGCCGCGATCGACCAGCGCCGCGACCAGGCGGAAGACGCCGGCCTTCGACGACAGCCGAAGAGCGGCGCGGATCTCGTCATAGGAAGGCGGCGTGCCGCGGTCCGCGATGCGGGCGCGGACGAATGCCAGGCACTCGGCCTGCCGACTGGTGAGCCCCATCATCGCCGCGGCCCTCCGGCTGCGGCGACCGCTTCACGCTGTGCCAGCTGAAGGCACATGCTCGCCATCGTCTCGCCGTGCCTGAGCACAGCCTCGCGTGCCTCGGCCGGCAGGCGCAGGAAGGCGCGGATCTCGTCGGCCTGCTCCTTTAGCACCTCCAGCGAGCGCGCGGCCGCACCGAGGGCCTGCAAGCTGAATTCGCGCTCCTGCGGCCGCCGGACATCCTTGATCGAGCCACCGCCGCACAGCGCACGCTGGCGCGTTTCGGCGAAGCGGACCGCGTCGATCTGCAGATTGAGCGAGATCTTCATCGCGCTGGCCTCGCCTTGCGGATCCGCCGGCCGAGCACGGTGGAGACCTTGTCCAGATCGGCCGAGGTGATGCGCGGATCGCTGAGCGACGCGAGCTCGCAGCCGAGCTGGGTTTCGACGATGGTCAGCAGCCCCCCGACGCGTGTCGCGCCGGGATGGACGATGCCGAGATCGACCAGGCGCCCCCATTGCGCGATCAGGACCGCCCTCTTGTGGTCGCTGACCTCCGCGTCATGGCCGGATGGCCATTCGATGCCGGCCTCTCGCGCCAGCCAGGCCTTCAGCGCCTCGATGGCGGCGCGGCCCTTCGCAGGATCCGTCAGCCAGGCGGTGCGCTGGACACCGGTCTGACGCTCGACGAAGGCGCAGGCAGCTTCGTCGGTCCGGTCGCGGACCACGCCGAGGTTCCAGCCCGAGATCCACAGCGCGCGGATCTTCGCGCCATAGCGACCGGTCATCGCCACCGCCTTCGGATGCTGCTGTCGCGGGCTCGCCGCCTGCAGCCTGTCGATGAGCTGCGCCGCCTGGCCGGTCGTCAGCTCCTTCGACGACACCACGCCGAACGGCCGCAGCATGTCACGATAGAGAGCATCGTCGAGCCGGGCCTTGCCTTTCAGCGAGTGGATAGCCCGGAGCTGTGCAGGACTGATGAGAGCGAGCGCGATCATCTGAACAGCTCCACCAGGTCGCCATGTGGCTCGATCGGAGAGGCCGTGCGCCTGGAGGCATCCCGCCCGGCGCGAACGGCCGGGGCGTGGTCATAGACGCGCAGCCGATGCGCGGCGCAGTAGGAGGTCGGCCAGGAGCTGGGCTCGCCGCAGATACGGCGTCCGCCGAAAACGTCTCGGGGCTCATTTCGGCGGGCCTCGACTGGCTCGCAGACGATCCACCGGCATTGGCCCGGCCGAGCGCGTGAAAGGAGCACGGTCATCGCGCCCTCCCGCCGAGCGGGACGACGGGCGCGAGCACCGTCAGAGCGGCGGCCGGCACCTCGAAGACGATGTCGCGGGTCAGGCTCGCGCCGATCCGGACGCGCGCGATGTCGGGCGGGTTGCCGATCGAAACGACTTCGCCCGTAAGCGGGTGCTCGCCTTCCATCCAGTCGATCACGACGAAGGACACGCGATCTCCGACCTTCAGCGCCGGTGCCTCGTCGTTGAGGATGAGCGTGTTGCCCTTGAAAGACACCTGGCGGGACATGGCATCCTCTCAGTGAAGATCGTGGCCGACAGGGTCGAAGGACCCGTCCGCTCGTTGGGGAAAGAGGCGTGTCGGCAGGTTCAGCGCTGCGCTCAGGCGCTCGCGCAGGATGTCGGGGATCGGCGCCTTGACGTCGACGAAGCCTGTGTGGACGGCAGTCTGCAGAAAGGACGCTGCGGCCATCAGTGCGGCGTCCAGCACCATGGATGTGGCGAGAGACGCAGCCATTCCGTCAGCATGAAGTTGCTGGGCCTGGCGAACGTAATTGGCGGCCGCGTGATGGGTCAGCGTGTTGATCGCGAGGTGGATCGCATCATCGGAGGGCTGGGCCATGTCAGCGGCCCTCCGCGTCGTGCCTGTCGACGGCATCCAGCAGTTGCTTCAGCAGCTTCCGGCCGTCGTGATCAAGGTTCTCTGCGAATTCCCGGCAGACGCGATCGCTAAGTTCGCCATGCAAGGCGACCTCATTGAATAGATCGGCGAGGACATCACCATCGCCGTAAAGGCCAGATGAGATGTCGTCGGTGGAGACGCTGAGGGACAGGTACTTCATCAGCCCCTCCCTCACGCTGACGGGGCGGACAGAGCCGCCTCGAAGGGTTCGACGATGAAGTCCTCGCCGGGCGAGCCGATGGAGATGCCGGCAACCGTGCGCGCGGCGTCCGGTTCGGCGAGGAGGGCGTCCTTGTTGACCTCCTCCTTCACGCGGATGAACTTCGACAGGCCGAGATCGCGCAGGCGCTTCAGCACGTCGTCGAGCTTGGTCACGCGAACGCTGGGCGGCCGCAGGCGCCATTTGACCTCGCCCGTGCCCAGGTCGACGGTCTTGGTCTTGTCGCCGCCCGTGAGCGCGGCGCGGTTCGCCTCGGCCCACATCTTGAGCCCTTCGGTCGCGCCGGAAATGCGCTCGCGAACCGGCTCCGCCTGCTGTTCGTACTGCTGCTTCAGCTTGGCGATGCGGTCGTTCATGTCCGCCTCGAGGCGAGCGAGCCGGCGGCGATCGTCGCCGATCTCGCGCACGGCGCGGGCCGCGTCGTCACGGTTCTGCGGCACCGGGAGGTTGGCGCCGATGGTCTTGGTCCGAAGCTTGGTCAAAGCTGATCTCCTGTCGGTCGAGTGGGAAGCAGACGCGGTTCGAGCGGGCGGATGGCGAGGTCGCGCAGCGCCCATTCGAGGTGAGTGAAGAAGCGGTGGTCGCGGCGCGGATCGCGCGGCAGCTGCTGCTGGCGGCGGACCTGGCCGGCGAGGTGACGCAGGTCCTGGTCGAGCCCGCGCCCGCTCATGCGATCGAGGGCGGCCACGATCCCGTCGCCGACGATGTCGGGCGAGGCGTCGCCGGCGGCGCGGCGCATGCGCTCGCTGCTGCCCATGGCGCGCTGGAGTTCCTTCCAGTCGGTCATCGGTCAGCCCTCACGCCGCTCGATGGCGCAGAAGCCGAACATGCCGGCCATGCCGACGCCGATGCCGGCGAGCAGCAGCGCGATCATGAAATCTTGATCGCGGGCATGGGCGACCAGGTAACCGGCGGCCAGCGGGAAGAACATCGCGCTTGCAGCGCAGACGAGCTTGACGGCTGAGATCATGGGATCAGCTCTTTCCGGTCAGGGTTGTTGGGGCAGGTCTTGCAGGCGAGCCAATGGTTGGCGGCGACGTTGCTGTGCGTCGGGCAGGGACAGGTCCGCCACCAGCGGCACTCGTCGGGCGCAATCGCTTTGCCGACATGCGGGCAGACGATCGCGTCCAGGAACACCTCGACGATGCGGCTGCGCAGCCGATCGGTGTTGCCGACATAGGTGCCGTGCAACGCTCCACTGATCGCCGGCCGGCTGTAGCCGAGCTTCCCTGCGACTGCGCCGACCGATCCCAGTCGCTCGACCTGCTGGCGCAGGAGCGAGCGCGTTTCGTCGTCGAGCTGCGGATAGGTCCTCACCGACACCGGAACACCTCATGGGTGTTGCGGTCGACGAAATGACGCTTGGCCTGGACGTAGCGCGGCGCCCACTCGCCCGTGTCGCGAGCGAGCTGCCAGACCTTGAAGCCGTTGCTCGACGGCGCGGTGCCGGCCGCCCGGCCATGACGTTCGACGAGGTAGCCGGCGGCCGTCAGCGCGGTGCAGAAGCGGCGGATCGCATCCTCGCCGTCCTTCTCGCCACGGACGGCGGACCGCGCGATGTCGGACGCGGTGAACCTGACCGCGATGCGCATGGCGCGCCAGGCACGCTGGCGCAGGCTGTCGGCATAGACCGGCGCCTTGCGGACCTTGTTGAGGTCGCGGCCGATCTTCATGCCGGCGCGGATGAGATGGCTGCCGGTGGCGGAGAGCGCGTAGACGCCATTCTCCTTCCGCTCGGCCAGCCCGCGCTGGATGAGGCGGCCGGCGGCTGCGATCAGGGCCGGGCGGGCGATCGGCAGGCGGGTTTCGAGATCGTTAAGGTTAACGGCCTCGACACTGAGCGCGCCCAGCACCGCGATCTGGTGTGTTGCGTTCGCCGGGAGCATCAGCGCGGCTCCGGGACCGTGATGGCCTGGCCGGTCTTGCGATCGTTGACCAGCACCTGGCCGGCCATTGCTGCGATGGTGACCGGGTTGTCCGCGCCGTTCTGGTTGCGCTTGCCGAAGCGCTCGACGTTGACGATCGCCTCCTTAATCTCGCGGGTGTAGCCGCCCGTCGCGTGGCGGATGAACGTCGCCAGGTCGTCGGCCACCGGCACTTCGCAGAGCCCGTCCAGGAGAGCGCGAACGTCGGCGTCGCTCGCCTTGTCGAAGCGGACATACTGGCTGACGCGGCTGGCCACCTGCGGGTAGCGGGTGAGGTTGTCGCGGATGCGACCCATGCCGACGAGCACGAACGGCGCGTCCGCCACGTCCGCGAGGTCGCGGATGCTCTCCATGATGTCGATCGAGCGCGAGATATGGTCGGCCTCGTCGATGACGACGAGGAAGCTGCGGCGGGCCAGCGAGAGCGCCGCGCGCCGCTGCATCAGCGTGTTCATCGCGATCTCGAAGCCCTTCGAGAAGGCGTGCGGCGCCGGGATCCTGAAGGCGGCGAGCAGGTCCTTCATGAACCAGGCCGGCGTCCATTCCTTCTTGGCGCGGACATAGATCGCGTCGTTCTGCGCGCACCAGCGCATGAGCGCGGTGGTCTTGCCCAAACCAGGCTCGCCATCGACGACGACAAGCCGGGCCTCGTCGGCGCCGCGCCGGTCGAGCGCCTTCAGCGCGCCCTCGAAGCGCAGGTAGTTCTCTGTTTCAACGAAGCTGTTCTTCATCGGTCGGTCCTCGGTCGGTCAGGCGAGGACAGGGCGGCGCGCCGCCCTGTCATGGTCAGGCGGCGCGCTCTTCGGGAGCGCGGGAAAGGCTACGCAGCAGGTCGATGTCGATGCCCTGGCGCGCCAGCAGGCGGCGCGAGGTCTCGTCCAGCATCTCCTCGCGGATGAAGCTGCGATCGGCCGTCGTGATCTGGTCTGGATGCTCGATCAGCCAGCGCGCCAGGGCGGCGTCGTCTGCGAAGATCGGCCGGCCGCTGGCGCTGAGGCGCACCGGCTGCGCGACGGGCTCCGGCGCCAGGTCGAGCACGATCGGGGCGGCCATCGCCGGCTGCAGGGTGAGCTGCGGAGCCAGCTCCTCCCGCACCGTCGCGATCTTGCGCTCCAGGCGACCGACGCGGCCGGCGGCGCGGCGCTCCATCGCAGCCTGCTCGTAGCTGACCGGCACATAGCGGGTCTTGTGCCCTTCGAAGGCGGCGACCGCGATCAGCGCGCCGGGCCGGCGCTCGTCGCCGACGACATCGATGCGGCGGACCCAGACCCGCGAGGCGTCGCGCACGTCGTAGCCGACGATGACGTCCTCGCCGTGATGGGCCTCCAGTGCGGGCGCGAAATAGCTATTGCCCAGCCACTCGACGAGCGCCCGCCGGGTGCGACGGATGACCCAGGGCCGGAACATGTCCTCCAACTCGTCAGCGGTCGGCATGATGGGCTGGAAGGCCGCCGTGGCGTCGGCCCAGGCTTCGTCGGGGCTCTGGTGGCGCAGCTTGCCGGTCAGCGGGTCGCGGATCTTCGCCAGCTCGCTATGCGGCCGGGCATTGTATTCGGCGACGGCCTCTGCACAGCGGTCGATGAAGCTTGCCCAGCTCGGCAGCAGGGCGGACTGGCCCGCCAGCTTGAGGTCGCGGCGCGTCGTCTTGTGGACGAGCTGGCGCGCCTCCTTGTCCATCTCCTTGCCGAGATAAGTGGGGAACTCGCGCGAGAGCCGCGACCAGACATGGTTGAAGCGCTCGATGTTGCCTTTCGCCTGCGACCCGTAGGCCAGGGCGCGCATGGGCGTGATGCCGGCGCGCGCCAGAAAGCCGGTCATCGGATCGTCCATCGCCGCGTTGCGATAGCCGGGGCCGCGGTCGGTGTAGAAGATCGCCGGGATGCCGCTCTCGCCGCAGGCGCGGCGCAGCGCCTCCAAGACGGCGAGGGTGTTCTCGTCGAAGGCGGCCGACCAGCCGACGCAGCGGCGGGTGCGCGCGTCGATCATCGCCGAGAGTTCCGGACGGAACGGCTTGCCGTGGATCGGGTGCGCGATCTCTGCGTCGAAGGTCTTGCCGTCGCCGACATAGACGCTGGTGACCTGGAGGTCCGACACGTCGCGGGCCGTGTAGGCCATGCGTGCGCGCATCGCGAGCTTGCCCTCGCGGCCTGCCGCCCGTTCGAGATGGGACAGCTTGGCCAAAGCGCGCCGCACCTGGTCGGCGGAGGGCAGCAGCGGCGGATTGGTACGGGCAAACTGGTCGAGCGCTTCGGTCAGCGCCGGCTTGGACGGGCGGCGATAGTGCAGCAGGAAGCCGTCAAGCCAGCCAGGAACCTCCTCCGGTTCGCGGCTCTGGCGCGGCGCCAGCCCGGCGATGCCGCCGGCCTCGCGCTGGGAGAACCAGCCGAGCAGGGAGCGCAGGCTGACGCTGGCGTTGCGGCCGCTATTGCCGCCACGATCATTGGCGCGGCGCGCGAGGTTCATGAGTTCCGGCGCTGCCAGCTCGGCGCGCAGCTCGGCGATCAGCGCCGCGGCGACGGCCTTACGCCCGCGGCCGGACAGCATAGCACGGCGGTCGATCTCCGCGAGAAGCGCAGCGCGTGCCTCCATGACCTGGCGTTGACGGGCGGAGAGGTGCTGCACCACCGCGACAGCGAGCTGGCGACGGTCGCTCTCCTGAGCGACTGCAAGCTCGCGCTGCTCGGCCTCGGCCGCGACGGCCGCCTGGTCGCGACGCTCCAGCTCGATCCGCGCGATGATCGGCAGGGCGTCGATCGAGACCTCAAGGCCGCCGCCGCGACCCTGGCGGGTCCGCACGAGATCCGGCGCGCGCTCTGCAGCGCGGGCGATCCACTCAGAAGCGTTGGAGCGATTACCGGGCAGGCCCGGCAGACGCGCCTCGGCCAGCTCGCGAGCGGACAGCCAGCCCTTCATGCTGCCCTCCGATCTTCGAGATGGTTGAACAGGGTCGCCGTCTGGTCGGCGGAGAGCCTCACGCCTTTGCCCGCGAGGCAGGCCAGGGCGATCCGCGAGAGCACGGCCATGAGCGCCCACGGCTCGGGCGCGACAGGATGACCGCGCTCAGCGGCGAGGGCGGCCTCGGCGTCCAGGAAGGCTTCGAACTCCGCTATGCAGCTGGCCATCTTGGCTTCGCGGGTCGCGGATTGCTCGGCGCGCCGGATCCATTCGACCAGGGCGGCTGGCGGAAGCATGCCCGCCTCGGCGCCGGCCCCGGCGATATAGCCCTGCCGCTTGGCCCATGCGCGAGCGCCCGCAACATCCTCCGGCAGGCCGGGAAGGCCGGCGAGGTCGGCGGCCGGCACGAAGGTGCTGACGCCATTGTTGCGTCGCTTGAATGCGCCCAGCGCATCTGCGGCGGCTTTCCTCTCGGCGCGCTCGCGCAGGAGCCTGGCGAGGTAGGCCTTGAGAGTGACGGCAGGCAGAACCGTCAGCAGGCACTCGTAGATGAGCTGGTAGTCAGGGCTGTAGCGGGTCTCTTCAACCGTCCACCCCTCGGCCAGGAGCCGCGCCCGAAGCTCGGAGACAGTGGCGGCGACGCCCGGCAGGCCGACGACCCTGTCAAGGTAAACCCAGCCGCCGGTCTTCTTAATCGCCATGATCTCGCAGGCGAGGCCAATCCGTGCCTCGTCATCGCTCGGAGCCGGTGTGGCGCTCTGCCGAGCGCGACGGACTTGCGGCGATATCTGCTTGGCCGCCCGCGTCACGCTGCGCTCCGCTCTGCAATCTTCTGACGCCGACGCTGCTCGCGGGCCGAGAGCCGGTTGCCTTCGACATCGTAGAATTGCGGCCAGATCTCTTGGCGAGGCGCGCCGATGAAGGCGGCGAGCACATCGTGGCAGGCGGGGAAGCACAGGCGGAGAGCCTTGCTCATCGTGTAGTCGTTAAAGCCATGCTCTTGCGCGAGCGTCTTGAGGTGCGTGCCGCGCTTGTGAACAGCGGCGACAATATCGGCGGGGTGCCAGCCTTCAGGGGCGGCATTTCGCGCCCTATCCGATTTTGTGCTAACCATATCCGAAAATTGCCTCTGGTGACACCAAGCAAAATACGGATTTTCGGATATTAGTCAACGGCCATTCGTATGGCTCTCGGGAAAGATCGGATGCCAACCTCGAAAAACCGGATCGGGCGCGATGATGATGCGGAGCAGCGGTTGCTTTTTGCCACGCGGCTTCGGGAGGCCGTCGGCAAATTCGGGGGGCCGAGCGCCGCTAGCAAAGCCCTTGGGGTGCCGTTATCGACTCTAAACGACTACCTCGCCGCGAATACCGAGCCAAAGATGAGCTTGATCGCTCGTATGGCGCGCACTTTGGGAACGACGATCGGCTACCTTTTCGGAGCGACGGATCGGATTGGGGTGGGTGGAAATTCGGATAGTGGCGCCGAGATTCCGGACGATGAGCGGATCCGTTTGATTCCTCGCCTTAGCGTTCAAGTGTCTGCGGGACTGGGGCGCGAAAACGTTGACGGCCTAGTCCTCGGGTATGTGCCGCTCACTGAGGCCCTCCTCGATAAGCTTGGGATCAAGGCCGAGAATGCTCACTTTATCGAGGCGGCCGGCGACAGCATGGAAGAGACGATCTTCGATGGCGATGATGTGCTGATAGACATGGGCGATACAGCATTGAAGGCCGAAGGCATTTACGCCTTGCAGGTGGGCGACCTCGCGATGATTAAGCGAGTGCAGCCGTTGGCAATGTTCGACACCGTGTCCTTGCTCTCCGATAATCCGCGGTATCAGCCGCAGACCGTTAAGCGAGGCGAACAGGATCTCTTTCGGCCGATCGGACGGGCCAAGCTGGTGATGAGGGTGCTATGAGAGCAGCGCTGTGTTTCTGCTGGCTTTGGGTCGGCACAGTTGCCGTCGTCGCCGAGCCGAGCAATCCCGTAGAAGCTTTGGTTGAGGACGCCATTGGCCAAGCTGAACGCGAACTGGGCCGCCGCCTGAAGTTCGCGGCCGTGAAGGACGAATGTAGGACTGACGATGGCGGCTCGATCTGCTTTTACCGCGCGGGTGGCTCCTATTTTTCTGCTGGCATTCAAAGCCGAACTGACGCGCGCTTGTTTCGGCTTATTCGGGTTCGTGGCTTTGACGATGAATTCAGCGATGCCGCGGTCGTCATGGGGGCGTTTATCGAACCAGCGGTTCCTGCAGCAACCCGTCGGTCGATACTGAACAATCTGATTACTGGGATCGACAATGGTCCGGTGGCCCGCGTCATCGGCCAATCGGTGATCGCGGCAGGCTACACAAAGCAGCAGCAGCCGGCGCTTACTGCATTGGGCAAATCGGACTAGGAGCCCCGCCAGCGGCCGAGGGCATCTCATGGCACCCATGGTAGCGGCCTTCCCCATCTACCCCGTCAGAACCCCCGTCAGAAGGGCGGCAAATCGCCATTGGGTTTGTGGGCTCCCCTGTCATCGCGTCACGCGCCGGGAAACGGCGCCCGCCGCCCGCTTCTCGCTTGCCATCGCCGCCGGCCACGGCGAATGATCGCGCCGCTGCTTCGCGGCCCTGCTCCGCCAGCGGATTTTCCCTGTCCTTGACACCTCGCGCGGCGCTGCGGAGCTGCGCCAATCTCCGGTCTCGACGCAACCGAGACCGACATGACCGCCACCGACACCCGCAAGATCGAGGTCTTCCGCCCCGGCACCTTCGTGCCGATGTCCGGGGCGCCTGTCACGATGACGGCGGCCGACCTGAAGGCGATCGCCGCGTCCTATGACGCCGAGGCCAGCCCGACGCCGGTCGTGATCGGTCACCCGAAGACCGAGGACCAGGCGTGGGGCTGGGCGAAGTCCTTCTCGTTCGACGAGGACAGCCAGAAGCTCGTCGCCGAAGTCGGCGACATCGAGCCCGCCTTCGGCGAGGCGGTGAAGAAGGGCAGCTACAAGCGGATCTCGCTCTCGCTGTTCTCGCCCTCGGCCCCGAACAATCCCAAGCCCGGCGCCTGGTATCCCAAGCACATTGGCTTCCTCGGCGCCGCGGCGCCGGCCGTGTCGGGCCTGAAACCCGTCGCGTTCGCCGAGGATCAGACCGGCGTGGTCGAGGTCGAGTTCGGCGACCCGGCCTTCAAGGACGTGGCCTCGCTGTTCCGCTCGATGCGCGAGTTCCTGATCGAGAAATTCGGTCTGGAGGCTGCCGACCAGGCGACGCCGAGCTGGTCGATCAACTGGATCGACGATGCCGCCGATCGCGACAGGCCGGGCATGCCGGCCTTCACCGAACCCCAACAGACAGCGGAGACGACGATGACCGAAGCCGAGAAGGCCGCCCAGGCCGAGCGTGAGCGCGAGCTGAACGAGCGCGAGGCGCGGCTCGCCAAGCGCGAGGCGGATGCCGCGCAGGCCGAGAACCTGTCCTTCGCCGAGGGGCTGGTCAGCGAGGGTCGCCTGCTGCCGGCCTCGCAGCCGCGCGTCGTGGCGCTGCTCAACAGCCTGGCCGCGCCGGCGCCGACCGAGGTTTCGTTTTCGGAGCCGGGCGGCGAGGCGGTGACCGAGAGCGCGGCCGAGGCCGTGCGCGCGATCCTGAAGGCGCAGCCGGTCGTGGTGAACTTCGGCGAGTTCGCCGCCGGTCACGACAAGCCGGGGCGCGCCACCGTCGCGTTCGCCTCGCCGGACGGCCGGGCCGTCGATGCGGCCGGCCTGCAGCGGCTGGGCAAGGCGCAGGCCTACCAGAAGCAGCATCCCGAGGCGTCGCTGGAGCAGGCACTCGCGGCCACCGCCGACTGACCATTCGCCAATCGCAGAGGAGTTCGGCGCACATGCAGCCCTATCACGACGTCCTGTCCCTTCCCATCCTGGCCGCCGCGGCCGTCAAGGCGCAGAGCTGCGTCGGGTTCGATGGCGAGCCCGCCGGCGAGGACGAGCCGGTGTTCGGCGTCTCGCATTTCGACCAGGTCGCCGGCCGCGAGGTCACCTGCACGGTTCTCGGCGTCATGCCGCTCAAGGCCACGGGTCCGATCCTGAAGGGCGCCCGCGTGGTCTCCTCCGCGACCAGCGGGGCGAAGACCGCCGGCGCGACCCCGGCCAACCCGATCGGCCGCGCGCTCAACGACGCCGCGGACGGCGAACAGGTCCGGGTGCTGCTCTCCAGCCGCTGACCCACAGCCCCCTCAAGCTCACCAGGAGACAATGACGCCATGTCCGGCATGAACCCGCAGCAGGCGGCCGTCATCGAGCCGATCCTCTCGACCCATGCGCGCGGTTATCGCAACGCGCAGTTCATCTACTCCCGGCTCGCGCCGATCGTGGACATCCCCAACCGATCCATGCGGGTGATCCGCTTCGGCAAGGAGGATTTCCGCAAGATCAATACGCGCCGGGCGCCCGGCGCTTCGACCGGGCGGGTGCAGTACGGCTATGCCTCCGATCCGGTCGCGCTGCCGCAGGACAGCCTGGAAGCCGTGGTGCCGGTCGAAAACCAGCAGGAGGCGGCGAAGGTGCCGGGCTTCGACCTGGCGAAGATCTCGGTCAACCGCGTCCTGAACGTCTTCGGCCTCAACATGGAGATCGACGTCGCGACCAGGGCGCGCGACCTCAATACCTATGCGGCCGGCAACAAGGCCACGCTGGCCGGCGGCTCGCAGTGGAGCGACGGGGGCAGCGATCCCGGCAAGGATGTCGACGACGCCAAGGACGCCATCCGCCGCAAGATCGGCCAGCAGCCGAACGTCCTGGTGCTCGGCCCGGCGGTGCGCAAGGCGCTGCGCCGCCATCCGAAGATCACCGAGCAGTTCAAGTACACCGGCTCGGACAGCGTCACGCTGGCCATGCTCGCCGAGTACTTCGAGGTCGACGAGGTGGTCTCGGGCGACGCGGTCTATCTGCCCGATACCGCCAGCGACGATGACGCCGCGACCGACATTTGGGGCAAGGACGCCATCCTCGCCTATGTCAACCGCAACGCGGCCGACTACCAGTCGCCGTCCTACGCCTACACCTACCGCCTGGCGGGCTGTCCGTTCGTCGAGACGCCCTATCAGGAGCGCAACGCGAAGAGCTGGATCTATCCCGTCACCGACGAGGAGGCGCCCTACATCACGGGTGCCGAGGCCGGCTACCTCTTCAAGAACGCGGTCGCCTGATCATGGCGCGCAAGGCACAGGCCGGGGCAGTCCCGGCGCCCGCCGCCCCGCTGGCGAACGCCGCCGAGCTGCCGGAGGGCTCCGGCCGCTTCCCCGTCCTGTCGCCCTTGCGCTTCGACGGCCGGCTCTACCGGCCGGACGATCCGGAGGCCAACGAGGTCGTGATGCCTCGCGACCAGGCGCAGGCGCTGCGGGTGATCGACGTGCTCGGCGACGAACTGCCCGCGTGAGGCATTGCGGGGTGGAGCAGCGGTAGCTCGCCGGGCTCATAACCCGGAGGTCGCCGGTTCAAATCCGGCCCCCGCGACCAATCCCCCGATCAGGCCGGGGGCTGCGATGGACGGAAGTCGGTCTCTGTCCATCGCCCGGCGACCAGGCGCTCACCTCCTCCCGAGCGCCTGGTCTCCATCTCATTCAACCGGCGTCAGAGGAGGCGCGGTCCGATGACCATTCTGACGGTCGAGAGCTTCGTCGCGGCGATCGGTGAGACCGAGGCGCTGAACCTCGCCGCCATCGGCCCGCGCGACGAGCGTGTCGTGGATCCCGCCAAGATCGCACCGGCGCTCGCCTATGCCGACAGCCTGATCCTGGGCAAGTTGCGCGCGCGGTTTCCGCTGGGCCTGCCACTGCCGACGCCAGACATCCTGATCGGCATCGCGATCGACCTGACGCTGTATCGGCTGCGCTACAAGACGGGCGATCAGTCCGGCGTCCAGGACGAGACCAGGTTGCGCTACCAGGCCGCCCTGAAGCTGCTCGACCAGATCGCCGCCGGCGAAATCCTGCTGACCGAGACAGCGCCGGCCGGCAGCGCAGAGCCTGTGCTGGTCTCCGGTGAACCTGCTCGCGCCAACCGCATCCTGGACGGTTGGCGATGACCGATCCTGCCATCATCGCGAGTAACCTGGGCGCGGCCCCGATATCGAGCCCGACCTCACGGCTGGTCGAGGACGTGGTCGCGGCGCTGGCTGCCGAGATCAGCCGCGACCTCGATGTCGCCGAGATGCCGGACAAGCCCGGCGACTACGACCTGGGCGAGCGGCCGGGCGCGGTGCTCGTCCACTATCGCGGCTCGAAATACCAGAAGGGCCGGCCGTCGCAGCCGCGCGAGCTGACCTTCGACATCCATCTGCGCTTGCGCGGTCAGGCCGGGCGTTTCGGCTTCACGCACATGATCGACGCGGTGGCGGACTGCCTGCAGGACCGCCAGTTCCAGGGCTCGACCGGCTTCCAGCTCGAAAGCGACGGGCTCGTCCAGGAGCATGGCGGCCTGTGGGACTACGTCGTCAGCTTCACCACCACCATGCCGCGCGCCGCGCGGCGCCAACCAGACTGGAGACCGTACTGATGGCCAAGCACACATACACCGGCCCCGTGGACACGCTGGAAATCCAGGACCCCAAGGATCCGCAGAAGACGATCTTCTCGGAGCATCTGCATCCGGGGCGCTCCTATGAGCTGCCGGCGGGCGATCACCAGGTCATCGCCAACATGATCGGGCGCGGCCTTTTCGTGCCTTCCCCTGTCACTGACACCTCGCCCAGCGAGCCCGCGCCCGCGAAAGTGGCCGGCAAGCGAAGCTGAACGATCCGGCGGCGACGAGCAAGAGAGGCTGACATGGCTGGCGAGAACTACCATCACGGCCCGGAGATCATCCGGCTGGAAGACACCACCGGCGTCGTCGTCGACCAGAAGATGGCGGTGACGTGGATCCAGGGCACCGCGCCGATCCACATCCCGCACGACACCGCCGAAAAGCGCGCGACCTTCGTCAACCAGCCGGTGATCATCCGCAGTCAGGCGCAGGCCACGGCCGCGTTCGGGCCGGCCACCGCCGGCTATTCGATCCCGCAGGCGCTCGCCTCGGCCTTCAACAAGAATGAGGGCCAGGGCTGCGGCACCTTCATCGTCAACAACGTCTTCAACCCGGACGTCCACAAGACCGGAGGCGCGCCGGATCCTGCGCTGGTCTCGACGGCGGACATGGTCGGCGCGGTTGCGGTCGATGGGAAGCGCACCGGCTTCGAGGTCGCGGTGACCTGCTACAACAGGTTCGGCTTCTTCCCGCGGCGCATCACGGCCCCCGGCTTCACCGGCGTGCAGGGCATCCGGCAGAAGATGCTGGAGATCGCGAACCGGGTGAAGGGTCACGCGATCTGGGACCTGCCGGCCGGCCTTACCATTCAGGGTGCGATCGAGCAGCGGGGCAGCTCGCAGCCCTTCGCGACGGCGTCCGGCCGCGCGGTGCTCTGCTTCCCGCGCCTGCTGGCGCTCGATGCGATCACCGGCGAGCAGTCGCTGCAGCCCTATTCCCAGCATCTGGCCGGGCTGTGGAACCGCATCATCGCGACGCAGGGGCCGCAGCATTCGCCGTCCAACATGCCGATGAACGACGTCTCGGGCACCGAGATCGACATCGTCTGGGCGCCGAACGACTACAGCACCGACACCAACCTGCTCAACGAGATGGGCATCGTCACCACGATGACGCGGTACGGCCAGGGCATTCACAGCTGGGGCGCATCGTCGACGCTGTGGCCGACCGTGCACAACACCGAGGCCTGGCTCCACGCCCAGGTCGTCATGGACGCGATCGACGACGCGGTGCTGTTCTACACGATCCCCTACACGGATCGCGGCGCGGTGCTGAAGCGCCTGACGATCATCGAGGAGCGCGTCAACGCCTACCTCGCGTCGAAGTCGAGCCAGGACGATCTGAACGCCTGGCTCTATGGCGGCAACTTCAGGTTCGACCGGCAGAAGACCACGCCGGAAAGCATCGTCGGCCAGGGCCAGCTGTTCTGGCAGCTCGACCGTCAGCCGATCGGCATCATGCACCGGACCACGATCGAGGCCTCGACGAACCTCACCTACGTCACCGAGGCGCTGGGCCTCGCCGCCTGACCGGCGGCTGCTGAAGGAGCACCACAATGGATGCGGTCAAGGTCGGCCAGCTCACCAATGCCGACATCTACTGGGGCGACGATCTCTGCATCGGCCGCTTCGCCTCGTTCGAGCGCCCGAAGCTCGAATACGAGAAGGTCAAGCACGCAGCGCTCGGCATGGTCGCGGAGTTCGATGCGCCGTCGCGGCAGCTCAAGGCGATGACGGGCAAGTGCGAGGTCCAGTTCCTCGACATCGACCTGCTGCCGGACGGGTACGACCCGACCAAGGGCATCGCGATCACCATGGACGCGCCGGTCGATGTCTTCGGCTCGGGCGGCATCGACCTGACCCGCGGCTATCGGCTGACCTGGCACCTCACCGTGCTGTTCAGCGCCACGGGTTCCGGCGCGCACAAGCTCTCGAACGATTTCAAGGGCGAGTGGGAATATTCCTGCCTGCGCTTCGTCGAGAAGGCCAGCAATCGCCAGACGCCGCTGCGCGAGATCGACGTGATGGCCCAGATCAACCGCGTCAACGGCCGGGACGTCTGGTCGAAATACTGACGCTTCACCCGTCTTCCTCACCCGATGAAAGCGAGACCGACATGACCGAGAATGCAGCCGCCACGAACGCCGCCGGCCAGCCCGCCGTGCCCGCCGATGCGTTGGCGGAGAAGGGCGTCATCGCCAAGCTGCGCGCCGCGCGCGACGGGCAGACCGGCATGGACAGCCTGACGCTGAAGAGCTGCGGCGTCGAGGTGACCTATCCGCGCTTCCGCTCCTTCAAGGCCTGGGAGCAGGCCCAGCGCCAGGCCGGCGAGGTCGCGAGCTCGGTGAACCTCTACTACATCGTCCAGGTCTGCCTGTTCGACGGCGAGCGGTTGCGGGCGGAGGAATATCGCGAGCTGATCTCCGACACCGACCATATGGCGATCTCGTCGCGGATCTTCTCGCCCGCCGACGCGGGAAACGGCTGAAGCGCTGGCCCGGCCGCTTCGACCGCTCATTCCTGCTCCGCGCCGGCTACCGCTTCTCCGAGCTGATGGAGATGTCCGTCGACGAGGTGGTCTGGCGGGTCGAGGAGGAGAAGGCCTACGAGGCCGCCGTCGCGAAGGCGATGCAGCAAGGTTAGCGCCAGCCGTCTACTCGAAGGGCGAGAAATGCGGTCCCTGAGCCACGAAAACCTCCGGCTTGAGGTCATTTTTCTGAAAGATTTCGCTCTGGCATGCGCTGCACTTGAGCGTGTCTCTGTGCCAATCCTGTTTGGACAGTTGAAGCGTGACAAGGCGCTTCGACTGCTCGAAACAATGGGCACAGTAGCGTATCGCCTGATGGTCGCCGCGAGCCGGGCTTTTCGCCTTGTAGGCAAAACTGCCGGGGTTCGTCTCAACCAGGTCGTATTTTTGCCGGTCGCATTCAAATGCTTGGAGGCGGCCGAGTTCTTCCAAAGCCTCAAGCATGCGCAGGCGGAGCGTCGCCGTCTCCTCGCGAGCATCGATCATCTTATTGGTCAGATCGATGACGAGTTGGCGCATCTCAGGTGTCGGGAGGTCGGCGGCCTGGCCGTCTTTGTTCTTCCCCGTCAGCTCCTTGATTTGCTTCACGATGCCAAGAGCGTCGCTGATCGTCTTGAGACCACCGAAGCCATCGATGGCCGCCCTTACCGAAGCAAAGTCAATGTCACCCCATCCCACCGGTCGTCCCCCCTCTCTCGTCTTCGGCAAGCCTGCCTGAGTCGCTTCCGCAAGGACAGGACCGATGGCTGATCTCAAATTCGCGATGATCTTCGAGGTGCGGGGGCTGGACGCCGCCGCAGCCGAGATGAAGCGCATGCGCGAGATGACGGGCGGGCAGGCGGTCGAGGCCGGCCGGAAGGCCGAGGAGGTCGCCAGGCGCGAGACAGCGGCTGTGAAGGAGGCCGCTCGCGCGCGGACCGTGGCGGCCGAGCAGGCGCGGGCCGAGAGTGCCAGGGCCGAGCGCGACATCCGGCGGCGCGCCGCCCTGGAGCGCGCCGCCGCGGAAGAAGCCCGCAAAGCTCGCGTGCGCGAGGTGACCGCGGCGCGTGAACAGATCAGGATCGACGCCCAGCGGCGCGAGGCCGAGGCCAAGGCGGCGCGCGCCGCGCGTCTCGAGGAGCTGAAGCGGCGCGCCGAGTTGCAGCGCCAGGACAACATGCGAGCGGCCGCACAGCGCGACGCGGCCGCCGACCGCATCCGCATGGAGGAGCGCGTCTTCGCCAGCATCGCCAAGCGCACCGGCCGGCCCATCCAGGACATCATCGCCGAGCATCGCGCGCTCGGCCGCGCGGCCGAGCAGGGGGCGCAGCAGGCGACGCGCGCCGAAAGCCGCTGGCGCCGGCTCGGCCAGACGATCCGGAGCAGCATGCGCGGGATCCGCTGGAACCGTGTGGCGGGCGAGGCCGCGGCGGAGCTGGCCAAGCAGATATCCAAGTCCGTCGCGGAAGGCATGGTGAAGGGGGTGCGCAACGGCGCCACCGCCTCGCGCGGCCTGATGGATCGCAGCATGGGCGGCCGCGGCCCGGTCCGCGCCGGCTCAAGCGCCGGCCTCGGGATCCTGACCGAAAGCTGGGGCCGCAACCAGCTCGGCCTGGAAGCAGAGAACAAAATGCTCGGCCCACTTCGTGCCGACCAGGCGCGCGCGGCGCGTGCGGCGGCCGAGGCTGAGGACCGGCGCTCCGGTGGGCTCGTGCCACTGGACCAGGGTTTCGAGGCCGCACGGACGCTGGCAGAGGGGCGCATCGTCGCCGATGCCAAGCTGATGAAGCTGCTGGGAGATACGGCCGTCGCGACGGGCCAGAACATAGCGATGGTGGCGGGGGAGTTCGAGCGCTCGCTGCGGGAAGGCAGCGCGAGCTTCGCTTCGGCGCGGGGGGCAACCGTTACAGCTGGGGAAGACGGCTCGCAGACGATCACCTATGGCCGCGGGGGACAGGATGTCAGCCGCACGGTGGCGGCCGGCGACCGCGCAGGGCTGGAGGCGGCGCTGCGCGAGTTCATGGCACGCCACGAGGGCGCGGCGGAGCGCCAACAGGCGACCACGCGTGGCGCATTCACGGTGGCGAAGAACACGCTGACGGCGACCGCGGCCGACGCGCTCGATGCGCCGTACAGGCGCATGGCCGAGATCATGGAACGGCTCAACAAGGCGATCACCGGCGCCGATGGCGGCGGTGCCAAGCGTCTGGGCGAGCAGATCGCTGAGGCGATGACCGCGGCCGAGCGGAGCATCGTCAGGACCGCCGAGGCGCTGGAGAAGATGGCGGGGCCGGCAGACCGCGTCGCACAGGCGCTGGGCGGCTGGAAGGTCGCGGTCGGCGGGCTGGTCCTTCTTAGCTTCGCGGGCTGGTTGACCTCGGTCGCGGCCGGCATTCGCGCTGTCGCTGGCGCTTCAGCGATCCTGGCATCGACACCGGCCGGCCGTGCGATGCTCGGGGCGGCGGCGGCCGGCTATCTCCTCAACGACATCTGGTCCGGCAAGAAGCCGGAGGAAGGCAGCATCCAGGCGAAGGCGCAGGCCGAGATGCGCGCAGTCAAGGCTGCGCTCGGCGAGCTTTGGACCTGGGCGAACACGCCCCTCAACAAGACGGTCGAGCCGACGATCGAGCCGAAGATCGCTACGCCTCCGCCTTCGGCCTCGGCACCGATGGGCGCAGGCGACAAGCAGGCGCAGACGGTCGCCGCCGGCGAGAAGGCGGCGCAGGCGGTGGCGATGATCGAGCAGGTAGCGCCCGCCGCGCGCCAGATGGTGGCCGAGGTGGACGGCATCCTCGCCGGGGTCGACTACACCTCGCGCGGCGTCGCGATGATGACCACGCTCGCGGCCGGGATCCGCGCTGGCGCCGGCGCCGTCACCTCGGCCGTACGCGAGGTGGCGCAGCAGGCGCGCGACTATCTTCCGCACTCTCCGGCCAAGGTCGGCCCGCTGTCGGATCTCGACCGGGTCAAGTTCGCCGAGACGCTGGCCAGCTCGATCCGGCCCGACGTCGCGATCCGCGCGGTGCGTAACATGGTGACCAGCATGCGCGCCGCGATCCCCGATGCATCGATCCCGGCGAGCCGTGCCGGCTTCGGCGCGAGCCCGGCCCTGGCGCGTGCGGCCGGCGGCGCGAGCGCCGAGCTGGACGCGGCGCTGCACCGCGCCACCATGGCGGCGGCCGGTGTGCCCGATGCGTCCATCCCGGCCATGAAGGCGACGCGCGAGCGCGGGTTCGGTGCGAGCCCGGAGCTGGCCCGCGCGGCCGGCGGCGCCAGCCCCGAGCTGGACGAGGCGCTGCGCCAGGCGACGCTTGCTGCGGCCTATGGGCCGGAGGGACAGGGCTCGGCCGAGGTGGTGCCGGTGACGTCGCGCGCCGGGCCGCAGCGCAACCTCTCGGTCAGCTACGCGCCCACCATCACCTTCAACGGCGGCGAGATCGGCGACTTCTGGAGCCAGCTCGAAAGCCATAAGGACAGCCTCGTCGGCATGATCCAGGGCTCGTTCTCGCGCTCCGCCGACCTGTCGTTCGGGTGACGCGATGTTCGCCTGGCTCGGCTCCATCAAGATCGGCAGCAACGGCTTCACCGCTCCGGTTTCCTCAAAGGAGACCGGCAAGGCGACCTTCGCCCGGCACAATGTCGCCGAGGGCAAGCCGGTGCTCCAGGACGTGGGCGAGGATCTGAGCAGCAAGACGCTGTCGTTCTTCTTCGACGAGGCGTTCTGCAACCCGGAGGCCGAGATGGCGAAGCTCGCCGCGGCCATGCGCGCGCGGCGGCCGCTGGCCTATGTCGCCGGCGGAGGCAGCTTCTCGGGCGCGCGTTTCGTGATCGAGAGCATCGACCAGGACATCAAGCGCACCACGCTCGCCGGCCGGACCGTCAGACTGGAGAGCACGCTGACGCTGGTCGAGGCGCCGATCGCCGACTTCGCTGCCTTCTCGGCGACGATCTCGGCCGGTCTCTCGATCGGCGTCTCGCTGCGGGTCGGGCTCAACGTCCAGGTGCGCGTCAGCGCCAGCGTGAGGATCGGCTGATGGCGGACCGTCACCTTGTGCATATCTGCGGGCCGATGGAGCGCTGGGACCATATCGCGCACCAGTATTACGGCAATGCGGCGGCCTATGGCCCGATCATCGCGGCCAATCGCGAGCTGTTCCCCGTCGCGCTGGCGCCGGTGCCGCAGTTCCTGCCTGAAGGCGCAGAGCTGCAGATCCCGATCATCGACACGGTGCCGGCGCCCCGGCCCGACCAGCTGCCGCCCTGGAGCCGGTGATGGTGGAGATCATGGTCCCGCGCGCCGCGCCGCTCGACCTCGGCAAGCCGGTCGCGCGCCTCTTCTACAATGGCATCCCGCTCTGGGACGCGATCTCGTCGCAGGTGATCTCGCTCACCTTCACCGACAACATCGAGGGCCAGGCCGACGAGATCCAGCTCGACGTCCATAACAAGACGGGCGAGTGGTTCGAGCGCTGGCGGCCGGAGCATGGCGATATCGTCGAGGGCTCCTTCGGCTATCTCGGCTCGATCCTGGTGCCGATCGGCACATTCTATGTCGACAAGCCCTGCGCGAAGGGCGGCAGGGGCGGCGACACCTTCTCGACCTCGGGCCAGTCGGCGCCGGTGACCAAGGCCGCGCGGACCGAGAAGACGAAGTCTTTCGAGAAGCAGAAGCTCGGCGACGTGGTGAAGAAGGTTGCCAAGGATCTCGGCATGGAGGTCGAGGGCGAGGCGCCGGACGTCTATTTCGACAATTTGCGCCAGCGCCGTGAGACCGACCTCGCCTTCCTGAAGCGGCTGGCGCGGGATTACGGTGCGTATTTCGTCGTCAAGGGCAAGAAGATCATCTTCATCGACCGGAAGAAGGTCGACGAGCGCGAGCCGGTCCGGACGCTGGTCAAGGGGGCGCGCGAGATCATCAGCTACACGCTGAATTACGAGGCGGCCAAGACCTACAGCAAGGCGAAGGTCAGCTACTACGACGGCAACACCAAGAAGACGATCGAGGCGGAGGTCGAAGACAAGAGCGTCAAGACCGGCGACACGCTGAAGATCGACGACAAGGTCGAGAACAAGGCCCAGGCGGAAGCGCTGGCGCGCTCGCGGCTCGACGAGGCGAACAAGAAGCAGTGGACCGCCAGCTTCACCGTCGTCGGCGATCCGCTGCTGCTCGCCGGCCAGCCGATCATGCTGGCCGGCTATGGCGCCTGGGATCGCAAGTACATGATCCGCAAGGCGCGCCATCAGCTCACCCGCAACGGTCTGACCACGGCGATCGAGATCGCAGGATTGCGCACATGAGCCAGCCATCGAGCCCGTTCAAGCGTGGCGTGGTCCGCGAACTGGATCCCGAGAATGCCCGCGCCAAGGTCGAGTTTCCCGACGAGGAGGGCGCGTCGTCGTTCTGGCTCTCGGTCAATTCGAGCCTCGCATCCGGCTCCGGAAGCCGGACCTATGCGATGCCGGAGATCGGCTCGCAGGTGCACTGCCTGGTCGACTGGCGGGGCGAGGACGGCGTGATCCTCGGTGCCAGCTACTCCAAGGTGGACCGGCCGCCCGCGAGCAAGGCGACGGACATGGCCATGAAGCTCGGGGGCGGGCTCGAATTCCTCTACGACAAGGTGAACGGCGCGCTCTTCCTGAAGACGAAGGGGCCGATGACGCTTCAGTGCGGCACGAGCACGATGGAGCTGCAGCCGGGGCAGATCGTCCTGAAGGCCGCTCACGTGCAGGTCATCAAGGGCTGATCGGGTGCCCGGCATCACTGTCAAAGGCGCGGATAGCGCAGGCGGAACGCAGCTGGCGGGCGGCCAGGACTTCGTGACGGTCGATGGCAATCTCGTCGTGGTGAAGGGCGACCCGGTCGAGGCGCATGGCCCGCCGCCCCATTCGCCAGAGCCGACCATGGTCGAGGGCTGCGCCTGGTTCACGATCAACGGGACCCCGGTCTGTCGGGAAGGTCACGAGGCGAGCTGCGGCCATGCGACCACCGGCCAGGGGTGGGTGCAGGTCGTCGGGTGACGTTTCACCTGTCATGGACACCTCGCTTCGGGTTCGCGCGCGCCCGTAGGGTGCGCTGATGACCGACATCGTGGACCGCACCCGGATCGACTACGCGCACTGGCAGATGAAGCTGGGCCGGGGCGGCGCGTCGGGTCTCGGGCGCATCGTCACCGCGCTGGGTGACCTCGAACAGGCGATCCACACCATCGCGTTGACCGAGAAGGGCTCGGTGCCGCTGGCGCCCGAGAAATGCGTCGCTCTGCTGCAGTGGATCGACCGGCCGCCGAACGAGGCGATCCCCAACATCGCCCGCGAGCTGTGGGACGCGATCAACACCTGGGAGCCGCGCATCACCGTCGAGCAGGTGACGCCGATCCCCGTCAGCGCCAGCCACTGGCGCTTCCCGGTGTTCTGGTATCCGCGCGCCGACGTGACGCGTGAGCTGCGGCTGACGGAGATCACCTATGGCTAGGCGCGACACGGACGGCCCGTATTCGCTGGCCAGCCTCGCCGCGGTGCCGGTGCCCACGCTCTTCACCCGCGACCCCGAGCTGTTGAAGGCGCGCTACATCGCGTGGTTCGAGCAGGCGACCAGGCGCACGATCTATCCCGCCCAGGTCGAGATGTTCCTGATCGAGACCCTGGCCTATGCGATGTCGCTGCTGGCCGAAGAGGCGCAGATCGCGGCCGAGGAGCATCTGGTGGTGAAGGCCTCTCGCGCGGGCCTGGTGGCGCTGGGGCCGAACCGCTCGACGCCGCCACTGCCGGCAGCGACGGCGCGGACCATCATCCGGTTCAGCCTCGCCGAGCCGCGCTCAGCCAATGTGCTCGTCGACGCGGGCTCGCGCGTCAGCGCCGATGCCGGCGGGCTGATCTTCGTCACGCTCGCGCCGGCCGTGATTGCAGCCGGCGCGTTGCAGGCCGAAGTGCCGGCCGAGGCCGACCAAGCAGGCGCGATCGGCAACGGCTATCTGCCCGGCCAGATCGCGACCATGCTCGATCCGGTGGCCGGCGTAGCCGCGGCGAACACGGTGACCAGCGAAGGCGGCGCGGACCCCGAGGACGCGGAGCTTTACCGCCTGCGCGTCGCCAATGCGTTCGACCGTGTTTCGCCCGGTGGCGGGCTGGGCTGGTACACCGAGACGACGGTTTCCGTCTCGTCGGCAATCATCGACGTCGCGGTCATCCGGCCGCAGCCCTGTTTCGTCGACATCTATCCGCTGACACCTGCTGGCGCGGCCGGCCCGGCGCTGCGCGACCAGGTCAAGGCCGCTTTCGACACCCGCGAGGCGCTGGACATCCGCTTCGGCGACGAGGTGACGGTGAAGGCTGCCGTGGCCGTGCCGATCGCCTGCAACCTCACCATATGGCTGCGCGGTGAGACCGCCGGAGCCCGGTCTGCCGCGGCCTCCGTGGCCAACAACGTCCTGGACGGCTGGGGCCAGCAGCTCGGCGCCGCGGTAGCTCCCGGCGCCATCGAAGGCGAGGTCAAGTCCGTCCTGAAGGATCTCGGCTTCCATGTGCTCGATGCCCAGGTCTCGGGCATGGCGTTCCAGCAGCTGGCGCCCGAGGAATTCGCCGTCGCGGTGCTGCTCGACCCCGACGACGTCGTCGTGGAGGTGGTGGCGTGATGGAGCGCTACGACAAGCGGCTGCTGCCGCCCTCCATCAAGGATGACCGCGCCGTCGCCTTCGGCGAGACGATGCGTCAGGCGCTGGGCGAGCAGGACTTCCGCCACCTCCTCATGGAGCGGATCGACACGGTCGATGCGCGCGTCCTGCCGTTCCTGGTGCGCGAATTCGGCCTGCAGCATTTCGTCGAGCCCGGCATGTCCGAGGCGATCATCCGGCGGATGCTCAAGGGCTCTTTCGAGCTGCACGCGCAGATGGGCTACATCTACGGCGTCCGCACCGGGCTCGCCATGCTCGGCATCGGCGTCGCGAGCTGGTCGCAGTGGTTCCAGCAAGAGCCGAAGGGTGCGCCCGGCACCCACATCGCGACGCTGTCGATCGGCGAAGAAGTCTTTGCCGGCGAGGGGCAGGCGATCACCATGCGCCTGCAACGCGCCATCGCGCGCATGGTCGGCCGGATGCGTCGCTACAGCCAGTACATCGCGCTGCGCTTCGTCGCAGGCGACGACGATAGCGCGCCCGTGCATGTCGGCGCGGCCGTCGTCACCCGGCTGCGCATCAGCCCGTCCACCGAACCCGTCAGCACCCTCTTCGCTCGGCCGCTGCTGTTTGCCGCAGCGGCTGTCTCCACGCGCTTGCGCATCTCTCCGAGGATCTCCTGATGAGCGACTTCATCGGCACCGTGACCAATGCCGGCCTCGCCAAGATCGCCGCAGCGATCGGCGGGACCGCACTCAACCTCGCCACGATCCGTGTCGGCGACGGCAACGGCGCGCCGATCACGCCGACGCCGACCATGACGGATCTGGTCCGTCGCGTCGGCAACGCCTATCCGATTGTCTCGGCCGGCCGCGATCCGGTGAACGCCAACCACTGGCGGATCTCGGCGCTGATCCCTGTCGAGGACGGGCCGTTCGACATCCGCGAGATCGGCGTCTGGGATGCGGCCGGGACGATGATCGCCGTCGCGCGTCACGTCCTGGTGGAGAAGCGCACGCCTGCGCAGGGCGCGGCCGTCGAGCTGCTGACCGACATCGTCTTCCCGGTCACCGAGACCGCGCAGGTCACGGTGCAGCTCCAGCCCGACGCGGCAGTGTCCATCTCGCAGATGCTGCGGGCCGGGTTCATGGTGGTCGAGAGCGCCACGCTCGCCGATCCACCGGGCGCGCCGGCCATCGGCCGCACCCATGTGGTGCCCGCCGGGGCTTCGGGCGCTTGGAACGGGCTCGCTGGCTATCTGGCGCAGTGGAACGGCACCGTGTGGGTCGCTGTCGACGTACCGACCGGATTTGTCGTGGTCGACCAGAGCAAGGGCCGCTGGTCCGGTCATCGCTGGCTGGAGCGCACGGCAGGCGGCTGGGAGCCCGGCGTCTCCCGGCTGGTCCAGCGCCAGCCCGGCAATTACGTCGTGGCGGTTGGAACCGCCAATGCTCTGGCGATCGCGCTCGACCCGCAGCCGGCCGCGCTGGCCGATATCATCGGTATGCCGATCCGCATCAGATGCCCGAACGGCCCCAATACCGGCCCGGTCGCGATCGACCCCAACGAACTCGGCCCGGTGCCTCTTCTCTACAACACCGGCCATCAGCTTTCGGCCGGCGACCTGCCGAATAATTCGACCGTCGAGGTCATATTCGACGGCGACAGCTTCAAGGTGCTGGGCTTTCTGGGGTCGGCCGTGCAGCGGATGGCGAAGGTGACGACCTCAGTTCGTTTCACTGCGGTCGGGGCGGGAACGTTCGTGGTCCCGGCCGGCGTCTTCGCCGTCCGGACGACCGCCTGGGGGGCGGGCGGTGGCGGTGGGTTCGCATCGAACGGTGGGGCTCCTTCCGGAGGTGCCAGCGGCGGCCGTGCGGTGCGTAGCTGGTCTGTAAAGCCCGGAGACGTGATCTCGTACAACATTGGCACTGGAGGCGCTGGCGGCGCAGCTTCGCCCGCACGTGAGGGGCAGCCGGGCGGCCAAACGACGGTCACGGTGAACGGTGTCACCATGACGGCTGGTGGCGGCTCCGGTGGTCTCAACGGCACGGTGTCGTTGGGGATAGCGAATGCGCCTGCGGGCGGCGGCCATGCCAATGCTGACGAGGGTCAGATCGGCGCTTCGGGGCTGATTGGCACGATCGCCGGTTCAGCCAACGGAATAGTTGGCGGCTATGGCGCGGGCGCGCCGCTCGGCGGGCCAAGCGTACCGGGCGGCCAGGGACAGCCGAACAATGGCTCGGCTCCTGGCGGCGGTGGCGGAGCGTCGGGATCGCCGGGATACGCAGGTGGCAGCGGTGCGCGCGGCGAAATCGTCATCGAATACTGAGGAGGCCACGATGCTCGTAGCATTCATTTTGGATGGTGTCGTCCAGTCCGTCTCCGAGATCGGCGACAAGGTCATCGACCCCGATGGCCGCGCTGCGCGCGGCCCTGCAACCTATCTGGTGAAGGGGCCGGCCGGCGAGCAGACTGTCGCATACGAAGCTGTGTTCAAGGCGCCGGCAGGCTGCATTCTGGTCGCCTCGGACGAAGCCGCGCCGGGCTGGAGCTGGGACGGCGAGAGCTTCAGCCCTCCGCCGCCGGTGCCGGCAACCAAGGCGGAGCTGGCCGCCTATGCGCGCGACCTGCGATGGCAGGTCGAGATCGGCGGGATCGAGGCCGGCGGCGTGCAGATCGCCACGGACGATCGCAGCAAGACGATGATCCTCGGCGCACGCCTCGCCGCGCAGGCCGATCCGAGCTGGTCGACGATCTGGCAGGACGCGGCCGGGCAGGCGCATCCGGTCGACGCGGCGGCGATCGTCGCGATCTCGGACGCCGTGCAGGCCCATGTGAACGGGACCTTCGTCACGCTGGCCGACGTGCTGGCAGCGATCGACACCGGGACGATGACGACGGCGGCCGAGATCGACGGCGCCTTCGCAGCCTAGTCGGCGGGGCCGGCCAGCGGCTCGGCCTGCCTTACGTCGGGATCGAGGTCGACGAGGCCTATTTCGAGATCGCCTGCCGCAGAATGGAGGAGGCCGCCAATGACGGATGATGGAGCTGCATCGGCTACTGGCGATTCTTTCGCTGATGCCGCTCGATCTGGTCGGTCAGCATGTCCCGCCAGCGCATTGCCATCCGCGCACCGAGCCGGAACGTCAGAGCAGGGCCTGCATCCGAAACTAGCCGAAGTACGAGTTTGTCGCCTTCAGGGGCCAACGCTTCGACGTTGGATACGTGACAATCGACATCTCCTTCGGAGAGCTGCGGTGCGGGAGTTGAGTGGGGATCACTGTGAGGTCGTTGCAGTAGAGCGCCGCTGAGTTCGGCCGCAATGCCTTCCGGCAATAGAAACCCGAACTCACCGCCATCTGGCGCGAAGAAACTGACCAGGAGCGCACCCTCGTGCTCCTGCACAACTCCCAGCTTATCCACCGGTAGAACGTTGATGTTGCGTTGCATGGGTTCCCCCACTCCTCTCATCCAACGAGGACATTCATCATGGACGACCCGGTTCAGGGCGATCAACTCAAGACCATCGTCGAACGCATCGAGCGGCTGGAGGAGGAAAAGAAGACGATCGCTGACGACATCAAGGAGGTCTACGCCGAGGCCAAGGGCAACGGCTACGACGTGGCGGTGCTGCGCAAGGTGGTCGCCTTGCGCAAGCGCGACCTCGGCGAGCGCAAGGAGGAAGAGGCTATCCTCGACCTCTATCTCCAGGCGGTCGGCGAGCAGGCCTGACCCCCGCAATCCACAGGGGTTAACGCTACGCTAAGCATGTTCTTGATTCGTTCTCATTGCAGGCATAGAATGTGACTTCATTCCTATTTCTGGGGGGAGTAGCCTATGCCTGAGCGGAGCGAGAAGCGTAACGCGCCCGTGACCTACTACGTCGTGCAGACCTTCAGCCGGGACCGGAAGGGCCTGACGATCGACGAGCCTGTCGAGAAGCGCAGTTGTGCCGAAGCGCTGCGTGCGAGCGCTCGGGCTCGTCAGACGAAGGTCGGCGCGATCGTCTTCTCGCGAACCGGCTCGCCAGCCACAGGCGACTGGGACGATGCGGTCATCCATGAGCAGTGGGGCCAGACACCGGCCTTCGAGGACATGGCGGTGGCGGCGGCCTGATGGAAACGGTGGGTGAGGCGGAGCGGGCCGGCAAGACGCACCTCGATGTCCATTGCCACACCTGTCGGATCACCAAGATGATCCCGTGGCGGCTGATCGCCGTCACGGGCGACACTCGGATGGACGATCTCAAGCGGCGGTTGGTGTGCGCTCAGTGCGGCGCGCGGCCCGATCCCGACACGGTCACAGCCTGGGCGCAGTCAGACGCGCCGGGCTATTATCGGGGCTGAAAAGGGGGTGCAAAAGATCGCGCCGAAAGGTGCAAAAGATCGCGCCGGGCTACACGGTTCGCGGCCAGGAGCAATCCAGAACGGCGGATATCGCGGGAAGCTGGGAAAGCGCTGGGGCGCCAGGATTCGAACCTGGGAATGGCGGTACCAAAAACCGCTGCCTTACCGCTTGGCTACGCCCCAATGCGCGTTGCGTTCTAGTGCGGGGCGCGGCGGCGCGCAACCGCGAGAATGGGCCGGGACAGAGTGTTTTCGCGGCCGATCCGGAAAACTGTCGACGATCTTACGCCGGCCTGCATTTTCCTGCGCCTTGCCTGTTGCGCGGCGCACGGTGGCTGGCTATAAGCCGGCCACCAGTTGATCGGAGTGTGGCTCAGCCTGGTAGAGCACCTCGTTCGGGACGAGGGGGTCGCAGGTTCAAATCCTGCCACTCCGACCAAAATTTCCCGTGGATCGTCGATCCAGTCAGAAAGCGCCGCAAGGCGCTTTTCTGCTTTTCGGGCCCTGTTTCCGGCATCCTGACGCGTTTAGCGTTTATGCGGGCGAGGGGCTTTTGCCTGTCGCCCGCGCCCATCGACCTTGCGTCGTATCGAGTGGGCGGCGCTTGTCGCCGGGACGGTACGATATGGCGCGTCGCTCGCGCGTCCTGTAAGCTTGGCGCGATCTCTCGGAGCCGCCGATGACGCCCGCCCTTCGCCTCTTCGCCGCCCTCGGGCTGACCCTCATGCTCGCCGGTTGCGACCGCTGCGGCAATATGATGGAACTCGACATGTTCCTGCAGCCGGTGAAGAAGGTCTGCACCGACACCAAGCCGAGCGGCTGACCGGGTTTTCCGCTCCCTTCGCAGGTCTCAGCGCCTGCCTCTGCGCCACGCCCCGTCGATCGGCCCGTCGCCGCGCCGCGTGGCGGCGTCCCCGGCTGAAAGGACGAGCCCATGACCGACCGGAGCGCGACGAACGACCGGGACGAGCCGGCGGGCCCGCTCGCCTTCGAGCGCGACCTGGTCGGGCCAGCCGGGGCGGTGGTGCGGCTGACGCCGCTGCTACGCCGTGTCGTCGCCGGCAATGGCGGCCCGATGACGTTTACCGGCACCTGCACCTACATCGTCGGCGAGGGCACGGTGGCGATCGTCGATCCCGGTCCCGATGACGACGCGCATGTGGTGCGCCTGCTCGAAGCGGTCGCGGGAGAGACGGTCAGCCATATCGTGCTGACCCATACCCATCGCGACCATTCGCCGGCGAGTCGCGCCGTCAAGGCGGCGACCGGGGCGCCGATCGTCGGCTGCGGCCCTCATCGCCCGTCGCGCGAGATCGCCGTCGGCGAGGCGCACCGGCTCGATGCCGCCAGCGATCAGGATCACGTGCCCGATCGGATCATGCGCATGGGCGACGCAGTCTCCGGTCCCGGCTGGACGCTGGAGGCGGTCGAGACGCCGGGCCACACCGCCAACCATCTCGCCTTCACTTTGCCGCAGGAGGGCGCGCTGCTCTCCGGCGACCACGTCATGGCATGGTCGACCACCGTCGTCGCGCCGCCGGACGGCTCGATGGCGGACTATATGCGCTCGATCGAGCTGCTGCGCGGCATGGAGCACGCGATCTACTGGCCGGGCCATGGCGGGCCGGTGCGCGAGCCGCAGCGCTTCTTGCGCGGGCTGGTGCAGCACCGGCGCCAGCGCGAGGCGGCGATCCTCAATCGGCTGCGTGCCGGCGACGAGACGATTCAGGCGATGGTGCCGGCGATCTACCAGGATCTGCCGGAGGTGCTGCGCGGCGCGGCAGCGCTCTCCGTGTTCGCGCAGATCGAGGATCTGGTCGCGCGCCGCGTCGTGCTCTGCGCGGAGCCGGTTCCTGGGCTGTCGAGCCGCTACCGGCTGGTCTGATCCGCTCAGCGTCCCTCGAGAAGCAGGCGGATTTCCTCGTCGAAGTCGGCGATACGGCGGGCGTTGGCGCCGAAGTCGAAGCCGCGCAGGCGCGAGGCCGAGCGCAGGTCGATGCGCGCACCATCGGCGCGCGGGCGGATGCGGATGGTGATGTCCTCGACCAGCCCGGTGATGCGCGAGGTCGCGACCGCGTCGATGCGCCCCGTGCCGCTGCGCCCGCCCGGCGGGAGGGCCTCCAGCACGCGCCAGCCGAGCGCCTCCGCCGTCTTGCGGGCGAGCGCGAAGGCGGCGTCCGCCGGCTCTTCCAGCACGATGGGCAGCGCGCGCGGATAGCCGCGGCGCTGGGCGGCGCGCCGCTCTGGCGCCGGGTCGGGCGGCACCAGCCCGCCGCGCCCGGCGAGCACGGCCGAGGAGCGGCCGAAGGCCGGCGGCTCGGCGATGTCGGTCGAGACGTCGTCGACGAAGGGCAGCGTCGCCATGCGCAGGCCGAGATAGCCGACCGGAAGCAGGAGCAGCAGGCAGAGCACGAAGGCCTGCGCCGCGATGCCGACGCCGCGATGCCCGTCCTGCCAGATCCGCGCGAAGGCGACGATCGAGAGCAGCAGCGCCAGCAGCACCAGCAGATAGGCACCCGCCACCGGCGCCAGCCGGGCAAAGGAGGGCGTGCCGAAGCGGAAGATCAGCACGGCGAGCACGACGACCGTCAGCGAGAACAGCGCCAGGCGGCGGCTCCAGATCGCCGCGCGCGAGACCGGTTCCTCGAGGATGAGACGGCGGTGCATCCCGTCTTGGTGGCCGAGTGTCCGGCGCTTGGCAAGGGGCGCTCGGCAAGGCGGGCTCGGCAAGGGGGCTTGGCGACGTACGCCTCCTCAGGAATGCGAACGGGCCGCCGCGTCGTCGCGCCGGCCCGTTCCGGATGATGCGCGCTCGGGCGCGGGCGGTTCAGTCGATCGCGCGGACGGCGCCCTTGGCGGCGCTGGTGGCGAGCGCGGCATAGGCCTTCAGCGCGGTCGAGACCTTGCGCTTGCGCGGGGCGGCCGGCTTCCAGGCATCCTTGCCCTTGGCCTCCATCGCGGCGCGTCGTGCGGCGAGCTCCTCGGCCGAGACCTTGAGCTCGATGCGGCGGTTGGGGATGTCGATCTCGATCACGTCGCCGCTCTCGACCAGGCCGATCGCGCCGCCCTCGGCCGCTTCCGGCGAGACATGGCCGATTGAAAGCCCGGACGAGCCGCCCGAGAAGCGTCCGTCGGTGACCAGCGCGCAGAGCTTGCCGAGGCCTTTCGACTTCAGATAGCTGGTCGGATAGAGCATTTCCTGCATGCCCGGCCCGCCGCGCGGTCCCTCATAGCGGATCAGGACGATGTCGCCCTCCTTGACCTTGCGGTTCAGGATGCCCTCGACCGCGGCGTCCTGGCTCTCGAAGATCACGGCCGTGCCGGTGAAGGTCAGGATCGAGGCGTCGACGCCCGCCGTCTTCACGATGCAGCCGTCGAGCGCGATGTTGCCGTAGAGCACGGCCAGACCGCCATCCTGCGAATGCGCGTGCGCCTTGTCGCGGATCACGCCGCCGGCGCGGTCGAGGTCGAGCTCCTCATAGCGCCGGTCCTGGCTGAAGGCGGTCTGCGTCGGCACGCCGCCGGGGGCGGCGCTGTAGAACTCGCGCACGCTCTCGCTCGTGGTGCGCGCGATGTCCCAACGCTCCAGCGCGTCGGCCATGCTGGGGCTGTGGACGGTCGGCAGCGAGGTGTCGATCAGCCCGGCGCGCTCAAGCTCGCCGAGGATCGCCATGATGCCGCCGGCGCGATGGACGTCCTCCATATGGATGTTGGCGACGGCGGGCGCGACCTTGCAGAGCACCGGAACGCGCCGCGACAGCCGGTCGATATCGGCCATGGTGAAGTCGATCTCGGCCTCGTGCGCGGCGGCCAGCAGGTGCAGCACCGTGTTGGTCGAGCCGCCCATGGCGATGTCGAGCGTCATCGCGTTCTCGAACGCCTTGAAACTCGCAACGTTGCGCGGCAGCACGCTCTCGTCGTCCTGCTCGTAATAGCGGCGGGCGATGTCGACGATCAGGTGGCCGGCCTCGACGAAGAGGCGCTTGCGGTCGGCATGGGTGGCCAGCGTCGAGCCGTTGCCGGGCAGAGCGAGGCCGAGGGCTTCGGTGAGGCAGTTCATCGAATTGGCGGTGAACATGCCGGAGCAGGAGCCGCAGGTCGGGCAGGCCGAGCGCTCGATCACGTCGACCTGCTCGTCGGTGTACTTGTCGTCGGCGGCGGCGACCATCGCGTCGACCAGGTCGACCTTCTTCAGCACGCCCTCGGCGATGTACTTGCCGGCCTCCATCGGGCCGCCCGAGACGAAGACGGTCGGGATGTTGAGGCGCATCGCGGCCATCAGCATGCCAGGCGTGATCTTGTCGCAGTTCGAGATGCAGACCATGGCGTCGGCGCAATGCGCGTTGACCATGTACTCGACGCTGTCGGCGATCAGCTCGCGCGATGGCAGGCTGTAGAGCATGCCGTCATGGCCCATGGCGATGCCGTCGTCGACCGCGATGGTGTTGAACTCCTTGGCGACGCCGCCGGCCTGTTCGATCTCGCGCGCGACGAGCTGGCCGAGGTCCTTGAGATGGACGTGGCCGGGCACGAACTGGGTGAAGGAGTTGACCACCGCGATGATCGGTTTGCCGAAGTCGCCGTCCTTCATGCCGGTGGCGCGCCAGAGCCCGCGGGCGCCGGCCATGTTGCGGCCATGGGTGGAGGTGGCGGATCTCAGCCTGGGCATGCTTGACCTCTCGAGTGCGACGCCCGAACACAAGGGCTCCGTTGCGACGCATAGACGTTTCGTGTCGATGGCCAAAATCGAATTATTCGATCTCTATCATCGGCGCCGTCCATGCTGCGGGCGCGAAGACCGATTGAGGATCGCCGGGGGGACGCCGTGACGGCGCTGCGCAATATCGACATCGACCTGCTGCGCGCCTTCGCGACGATCGCGGAGCTGCGCAGCTTCACCCGGGCGGCGGCGGTGCTGCACCGGACCCAGTCGACCGTCTCGACCCAGATGCGCCGGCTCGAGGAGATCGCCGGGCAGAGCCTGCTGCGGCGTTCGCCGCAGGAGGTGCAGCTCACGCGCGAGGGCGAGGACTTCCTGCCCTATGCCCGCCGGATCGTCGCGCTGCACGACGAGGCGCTCGACGTGATGCGGGTGCAGACCGTCACGGGCCGCGTCCGCCTCGCGGTGATGGACGATTATGCGACCGTGGTGCTGCCCGAGACGCTGGCGCGCTTCGCCCGCTCCCATCCCGATGTCGAGCTCGAGGTGACGACCGGCTTCACGCGCGACCTGATGAGCAGCCTGGGCGAGGAATTCGACCTGGTGCTGGCGACGCAGAAGGCTGGCGACGGGCGCGGCGAGGTCCTGCGGCGCGAGCGCACCGCCTGGGCCTGGTCCGACCGGCACGACCTGCCCGCGGGCGGGCCGCTGCCGCTCGCCCTGCTCAAGGCGCCGAACATGTATCGCGAGTGGGCGCTGGCGGCGCTCAACCAGGCGGGGAGGCCCTGGCGGCTCCTGTTCTCCTCCTCCAGCATCGGGCCGGTCGAGGCGATGGCGGCGGCCGGCGCGGCGCTGACGGTGGTCAAGGCCGGCACGGCCAGCGCGGGCCTGCGCCTGCTGGGCGAGGCCGACGGGCTGCCGCCGCTGCCGGCCTCCGAGATCGCGCTGCATCGCGCCCCGGGCCGGGCAGGGGCGGCGGTGGCCTCGCTCGCCGGGTATCTCGCGCAGGAGTTGCGGGGCGCGGCACTCCCGCCACTTTCCGTCACGCCGGCGCGCTAGGGTCCGGCCGAGTCGCTATGTCAATCGATATGCGCATTTTTAGCGCTTTTTCGCGTGTTGCGCGGGAAAATCGCCTGTGCAAGGCTCACCCGTCGCAGGCCTAAGCCGGAGAACGGGTTGACGTAATGGAAGTTGCAGCTGGTCACTACAAGAACCTGATCTTCTCGGGTGCGACAGCCGACCAGCAGGCGCCGGGCAGCCGGTTCAAGCGCGACATGCTCGACGTCACGCTGGATTGCATCAAGGTGCTCTCGCCCGAGGGCGTGCTGATCAACATGAACCGGGCGGGCTGCCAGGCGCTCGGCGTGCCCGAGGACAGCGGCTTCGGCATGGAATGGCTGCCGCTGCTGCCGGATAGCGTACGCGCGGCCGGCGACGTGGCGCTGCGCGAGGCGGCGCAGGGACGGGTCTCCCGCTTCACCGGTTACAGCCTGATGGATGGCGCGCCGCGCCACTGGGACAACCTCCTGACGCCGCTGATCGACGAGGACGGCCAGGTCCAGTCGATCCTGTGCGTCTCGCGTGACGTCACCGCCCAGATCGCGCTCGACCGCCAGCTCGCCGCCGCGATCCAGCGCGAGAGGCTGCTGGCGCAGGAGATGCGCCACCGCATCAAGAACGTCTTCGCCATCGTCTCCGGCCTGATCACCATGGCGGAGAAGGAGGCGGCCGCCGCCGAGGCGCCCGGAAGCGCGATCCCGCTGCTGCGCGACAAGCTGCGGGCGCTGTCGCGGGCCTCCGACGCGATCTTCGCCTCCTCCGAGATTGCCGAGGACGAGATGGTCAGCGGCGATTTCGGCGCGCTGATCAAGGCGGTGATGGCGCCCTATGAGGGGCGCTACGCCGCCGAGGGCGGTACCCAGGCCATCGGCCAGAAGAACATGACCACGGTGGCGCTGTTCCTGCACGAGCTCGCAACCAACTCGCTGAAGCACGGTGCGCTCAGCACGGCCGGTGGCCATGTCGCGATTGCCTGGCACGCCAGCGGCGACCGGCTGGCCCTGAGCTGGACCGAGCGCGGCGGGCCGGCGATCGCCGCCGCGCCGACCTCCGAAGGCTTCGGCAGCGCGATGCTGGAGCGCCTGGCGCGTTCGGTCGGCGGCACGATCGCGCGGGACTGGCGACCGGCAGGCCTGGTGGCGCGGCTGACCTTCCCCTTCGCGGGCGGATAGGCCGAAGGCGTCGTTCAGGAGCCGCCGGTGCGCGTGCTTCGCTCCGCCCCGGTCTCCGGCAGGCGGTAGTCGGCGAAGAGCGTCCTGAGCGCGGTCTTCTGGATCTTGCCCGTCGCGGTGTGCGGGATGCTGTCGACCAGCACGACATCGTCCGGCAGCCACCATTTCGCAACCTTGCCGGCGAGGAAGGCCAGCATCTGGTCGCGATCGGGCGTGCGGCCGGGCTTGGGCACGACGATCAGCAGCGGCCGCTCGTCCCATTTCGGGTGGGCGACGCCGATGACCGCCGCTTCCGCCACGTCGGGATGGGCGATGGCGAGGTTCTCCAGCTCGATCGAGGAGATCCATTCGCCGCCGGACTTGATCACGTCCTTGGACCGGTCGGTGACCTGCATGTAGCCATGCGGGTCGATGGTGGCGACGTCGCCGGTGTCGAAGAAGCCGTGCTCGTCGAGGATCGGCGCGTCATGGCGATAATAGGCGCCGGCGACGCAGGGGCCGCGCACCTTGAGGCGCCCGAAGGTCTTGCCGTCCCAGGGCAGCTCGCGGCCGGCATCGTCGGTCAGGCGGAACTCCACCGTGAACTGCGGATGGCCCTGCTTCACCTTGAGATCGTAGAGCGCCTCGCCAGCGAGATCGGCATAGACCGGCTTGATCGAGCAGAAGGAGCCGATCGGGCTGGTCTCGGTCATGCCCCAGGCATGGTCGACGGTGATGCCGTATGTGCGCTCGAAGGCTTCCGTCATCGCGCGCGGGCAGGCCGAACCGCCGATCACCACGCGCTTCAGGCTGGCCGGCCGCGCGCCCGTCGCCTCGAGATGCTGCAGCAGGCCAAGCCAGACGGTCGGCACGGCGGCGGTCAGCGTCACGCCCTCGCCGTCGAGTAGCTCCAGCAGCGAGGCGCCGTCGAGCTTCATGCCGGGCAGGACGAGCTTGGCGCCGGTCATCGGGGCCGAATAGGCCAGCGACCAGCTGTTGGCGTGGAAGAGCGGCACGACCGGCATCACAACCGTGCGCGAGGACAGGCCCATGAAGTCGGGCATGGCGCAGGCCATGGCGTGCAGCACGTTGGAGCGGTGCGAATACAGCACGCCCTTGGGGCCGCCGGTGGTGCCGGAGGTGTAGCAGAGGCCGGCGGCGGTGTTCTCGTCGAGCTCCGCCCAGGCGAAGTCGGCATCGGTGCCGGCGAGCCAGTCCTCGAAGCAGACGGCGTTGCGCAGGCTGGTCTGCGGCATATGGGCCGCATCGGTGAGGATGACGAAGCGCTCGACGGTCGGCAGCTTGTCGGCCAGCCCTTCGACCAGCTGGACGAAGGTCAGGTCGAGGAAGAGGATGCGGTCCTCGGCATGGCCGATCAACTGGGCGATCTGCTCCGGGAACAGCCGCGGGTTCACGGTATGGGTGATCGCGCCGATGCCGCTGATGCCGTACCACAGCGCGAGATGGCGCTCGGTGTTCCAGGCCAGCGTCGCGACGCGGTCGCCGAGCACGATCCCGTCCTTGGCGAGGCGCTTGGCGATCTTCAGCGCGGTCTCGCGGATGCCGGCATAGCTGGTGCGGCGTATCGCGCCCTCGACGCCGCGCGAGACCACTTCGCGCGCGCCGTGCTGGATCGCGGCGTGGTCGATGATCCGATGGATCAGGAGCGGCCAGTGCTGCATCAATCCGAGCATGCGTTTCTCCCGAGGCTTGGCGTCTGCGATCCGGCCCCTGTGTCGTCGGCTCTTGTCGTTGCCGACAGCATAGCCAGCCGGCGCCGCAGGGGGGAAGGGGAGCGAAAGCGCTCGCACCGGCCGCCGCGATCGGCTAGTTCATGTCTGAACGATCCCGGAAAGCAGCCCTTGCCGAACGAGCCGCCCGTTCCCGATCCGGACAATCAGAGCGTCGATCCCGACCGCGTCTGGTTCCGCTTCATGCGCCTGCACCAGCGTCTGCTCGGGCAGATGACCACGCGCATCCGCGAACTCGGCCTGTCGATTCCGCAATTCGACCTGCTCTCGACGCTGTCCGAGCGCGAGGGCATCAGCCAGAGCGAGCTGGCGGAACGGCTCTACGTGACCAAGGGCAACGTTTCCGGCCTGGTCGACCGGCTGGTGCAGGCCGGCCTCGTCGAGCGACGGGCCATCGCCGGCGATCGGCGTTCCTACGCCATGCATCTGACCCCCGAAGGGCGCCGGCTGGCCGATGCCGGCATGACGGCGCAGCGCGATTTCGTCACCGCGACGCTCGGGCGCCTGCCGCTGCGCGATCTCGAGGAGCTGGACCGGCTGGTCGTCGCCTGGCGGGAGATCGCCCGCGGGGTCGATGGCGAGTGAGCCCCAGACCTATGAGGGCCTCGCCTATGCCGGCGGCGGCAATCGCTGCTACTGGCAGGGCGGCTTCCACGAGACGGTGGCGCCGCGTCTCGGCCTGAAGCCGAAGCGGGTGGTGGGGGCCAGTGCCGGCGCCTTCGCCATGCTCTACACCGCGCTCGGCCTCGGCCCGGAGGTGCGCGAGCGGGTCCGCGAGGCCTGCATCGGCCGCCGTTCGGATCTCGACTGGGCGGCGTTCCGGCGCGGGGGCCGGCTCTTTCCTGTCGGCGAGATGTATCGCGAGCTTTTGACGCTGGTGTTCACGCCGGAGCGGCTGGCCGCGCTGCAGGGGCTCGCCGATTTCCGCATCGCCATCGCCCGGCCGCCGGGGCGCTGGCCGCTGCCGCTGATCGCGGCGCTCGGCATCGGGGCCTACCAGCTCGAGAAAAAGCTCAGCCGCCCGGTACACCCGACCGCCGGGCGACGGCTGGGCTTCGTGCCGGAGCTGGTCAGCGTCGCCGATTGCGAGACCCCGGAGGCGCTGGTTGCGGCGCTGATGGCGAGCGCCGCCGTGCCGCCCTTCATGCCGGCCGGACTGGTCGGCGGTCGCTCGGCGCTCGATGGCGGCCTGGTCGACAGCGCGCCGGCCTGGGCGCTGAACGATCTGGAGGCGGCGGGCGAGCCGACGCTCGTGCTGCTGACTCGGCCCTTCGCCGAGGTGCCGGCGGTAGCGCATCGCCGCTATGCCCGCCCGTCGGAAACCATCCCGATCAGCCAGTTCACCATCCGCGACTGGGAGGGCATCCGCTTCGCCTATGCGCTCGGCGTGCGCGATGGCGAAGCGTTCCTGCGTGCGATCGAGCGCGGCGGCATGGCTGGCGGCCGGTAGCCTTCGACTTGTTCTGCCTCAAAGAAGCGGCTCGCCGTTCGCGCTATCGCTGGTCCCGTACGCGAACGATCCGGGACCGGCCATGCGCATCAAGGGCGACCATTACGGCGACGAGCGGCTGCCGCGCTATACCAGCTATCCGACCGCGCCGCATTTCAGCCCGGCGGTCGATGCCGGCTGCTATGGCGACTGGCTGGCCGCGCTGCCGGCGGGCACGGTCGCCTCGCTCTATCTCCATGTGCCGTTCTGCCGGTCGATGTGCTGGTATTGCGGCTGCCACACCACGGTCGCCCTGCGCGACGGGCCGATCGATGCCTATCTCGCCGTGCTGCGGCAGGAAATCGACCTCGTCGCCGCGCGGCTGACCGCACCGCTCGACGTGCGCCATGTGCATTTCGGCGGCGGTACGCCGACGATTCTGGCGCCGGACGATTTCGTCGCGCTGGTTGCGCTGCTGCGCAAGCGCTTCGCGCTGAACCCGCAGGCCGAGCTGGCGGTCGAGATCGATCCACGCCGCCTCGGCGAGGCGATGATCGCGGCGCTGGCGGCGGCGGGCGTCAACCGCGCCAGCCTCGGCGTGCAGAGCTTCGACCCGGCCGTGCAGCAGGCGATCAACCGCATCCAGAGCGTCGAGCAGACCCAAGGCGTGGTCGAGGGGCTGCGGCGCTACGGCATCGGCGCGGTGAATTTCGACCTGATCTACGGGTTGCCGCGCCAGACCGTCGCCTCCTGCGTCGAGACGGTGGAGCGCAGCCTCGCCATGGCGCCGGAACGCTTCTCGATCTTCGGCTACGCCCATGTCCCGGACTTCAAGAAGCATCAGCGCAAGATCGACCCGGCCGAGCTGCCCGGCCTCGCCGAGCGGCGCGAGCAGGCGGAGGCGATGGCGCAGGCGCTGGTCGCAGCCGGCTATGTCCGGATCGGGCTCGACCATTTCGCCCGCGCCGACGATCCGATGGCCCAGGCGCTGGGGCAGGGCACGCTGCGCCGCAATTTCCAGGGCTACACCACCGATGCCTGCGAGGCGCTGATCGGCTTCGGCGCCTCGGCGATCGGGCGGCTGCCGCAGGGCTATGTCCAGAACGAGGTGGTGATCGCCCGCTATGCCGAATGGGTCGGCGGCGGCGAGCTGCCGGCGGCCAAGGGCTACCGGCTCAGCGCCGACGACCGGCTGCGGGCCGAGCTGATCGAGCGGCTGATGTGCGATCTTTCGGTGGATGTCGACGCGGTCTGCACCCGCCATGGCGTCGACCGCGCCACGCTGGCGGCGTCCGACGAGGCGCTGGCCTCGCTGGCGCAGGACGGCATCGTGGTGATCGAGGGCGGGCGCCTGCGCGTGCCCGAGGCCGCGCGGCTCCTGGTGCGCAAGGTCGCCTCCTGCTTCGACGCCTATCTCGGCCAGTCGGCGCGGCGGTTCAGCAAGGCGGTCTGAGGCGCTTCAGGCGCCGTCCACCGGCGCCGGCTTGCGGCGCGCCGGCAGCATGATCGTGCCGGAGGCCGCCATGACGAGCGCCAGGCCGAGCCAGTCGGACGGCGTCGGGCGCTCGCCGAGCAGCAGCACCGAGCCGAGCACGCCGACCGCCGGCACCATCAGCGTCCCCAGGCTGGCGATCCCGGCCGGCAGGCGCGCTATCACCACGAACCAGAGGAAATAGGCGAGCGCCTGCGCGCCGAGGATGTGGAAGGCGAGCGCCGCCGCGACGCGGGGCGAGAGCGCCTTCGGCACCGGCAGGCCCTCGAAGGCGAGCATGCCGATCGCGGCGGCGCCGCCGCCGATCAGGAGCTGCCAGGCGGCGATGGTCAGCGCCGGCGCCGCGACCGGCCAGCGCTTTGTCACGATGGTGCCGAGCGCCCAGCTGACGCTGGCGATCAGCGCCAGCACCAGGCCGGGCGAGAGCGCGCCAGCGCGGATCAGCGGCAGGCCGAGGCAGGCGAGCCCTGCGAGCCCGAAACCGAGACCGGCGAGCCGGCGGCGGTCGAAGCTCTCGCCGAGCACGAGGCGGGCCAGCAGCGTCGCCCAGACCGGCATGGTGAAGGTCAGGATCGCGGCGCGCGAGGTCGGCGCCATCAGCTGCGCGAAGGCGAGCAGCACGTTGAAGGCGGCGATGGAGAGCAGGCCTGCGACCACCAGCCGGCCCCAATGTGCGCGCGGCACCGAGAGGCTGACGCCACGGGCCAGCGCCACCGCGACCAGGACGAGCCCGGCGAAGCTCATGCCGGCGGCCCGCAGCGTCCAGGGCGCGATCTCGGTCAGAGAGATCCGGACGGCCGGCCAGTTGAAGCCCCAGAGCAGCCCGAGCAGCGGCACGAGCAGCAGGGCCCGGCCCGGCGTCGCGCCGGTCACGGTGCGATCTCTTCCAGCCCGCACCATTCGGCGACGAACAGCGCCATGGCGCCGGTGATGCGCTGGAGCGAGGCGAGGTTGACCCGCTCGTCGAAGGCGTGGATGCCCTGCGAGATCGGGCCATAGCACAGCGTCGGGATGCGGTCGTAGAGCGCGTAGACGCGCGCATCGAGATAGCAGGGCGACATGAAGCTGCGCAGGGCCTCGCCGGTGGCCTCCGCATGCGCCCGGCCCAGCACGGCCTCCGCTTCGCTGCCGGGCTCCAGCACATAGCCCTCGGCCCAGAAGCCGTTGAAGGCGACTTCCGGCGGATTGGCGGCGAGGAACGGGTCGGTGCGCGCGAAATCGGCGACGACGGCCTCGATGCGCCTGGCCATGTCGGCCGGCTTCATCCCCGGATAGAGCGCGATGCGGCAATCGACCCGGCACCAGCACGGCACGGAGGAGGGCCAGTCGCCGCCCTCGATCCGGCCGACATTCAGGTTGATCGGATGGGCCGCGTCGTCGAAATGGCGGTGCTGCGGCGCCTCGCGGTTGAGCGCGGCCTCAAGGTCGCGCAGCGCCCCGATCACCCGGTAGGCGGCGTCGATGGCATTGGCCCCGGCGCCCATCTCGCGCAGATGCGCCGGGGTGCCGCCGACCGAGAGGCGGAACCAGAGCACGCCGGTGTTGGCGCGCACCAACTGCTCCTCCATCGGCTCGGGGATCAGCGCGGCCTCGGCGCGGTAGCCGCGCAGATGCGCCATCAGCGCGCCGTTGCCGGTGGCTTCCTCCTCGACCACCGACTGGACATAGACCGTGGCGGCCGGCTGCAAGCCGATGCGCCGCAGCGCATCGAGGCAGAACAGGTTGGCGGCGAGGCCGGCCTTCATGTCGGCGCCGCCGCGCCCGTGCAGCCAGCCGTCGACGACCGCCGGCTCGAAGGGCGGCCGCGTCCACATGGCGGCGGGGCCGGCCGGGACGACGTCGACATGCGCCTGCAGGATGAGCGAGCGGCCGGTCTCGGTGCGCGGGCGGTGGATGCCGACGACGATCGGCGCGTCGGAATGCTCGTCGGTCACGGGCGCGCCGCCGGGATGCGCCGCGATCGCCTCGCGATCCATGGCGAAGCGATCCATGGCGTAGCCGCGGGCCTTCAGGGCGCGGAAGACGTGATCCTGGACCGCATGCTCCTGCCCGCGCGTCGAGGGGAAGCGCACCAGCTCCTGGGTGAAGGCAATCTGGTCGGCGAAGCCGTCCGCGACGGCGGAGAGGATGCGCTCGCGCAAGGCGGGGTCGAGAGGCATGGCGAAGGCTCCGCCGGGGATGGCGTCATCCGGTGAGGTCGGGGCCGCCCCGGCCGAGGGCGACCGGGACGGCTTGGTGCTTAAACGGGCCGGGGCCTTGCGGCCTCAGCGCGCGAACCATTTGCCGCCGGGCACGGCGGCCAGCAGCTGGCGGGTGTAGTCGTGCTGCGGATCGGCGAAGAGCGCTGCGGTCGGGCCGGTCTCGACCACCTTGCCGCGCTGCATCACCGCGATCCGGTCGCAGATCTGGGCTGCGACGCGCAGGTCATGGGTGACGAACAGGATGGCGAGGCCGAGCCGCTGCTGGATGTCCTTGATCAGCTTGAGGATCTGCGCCTGCACCGAGACGTCGAGCGCCGAGACCGCCTCGTCCGCCACCAGCACGTCGGGTTCGAGCGCCAGTGCCCGGGCGATGCCGACGCGCTGGCGCTGGCCGCCGGAGAATTCGTGCGGATAGCGATCGACGGCATTGGCCGAGAGCCCGACCAGTTCGAGCAGCTCGCGGGCGCGGGCCAGCGCCGTCTCGCGCGGCACGCCATGCGCGACCGGCCCATCCGAGATGATCCTGCCGACGGTCTGGCGCGGGTTCAGCGAGGCGAACGGGTCCTGGAAGACCATCTGGATGCGCTTGCGGTGCGGGCGCAGCGCCGCGACGCTGAGGTCGCTGATCACCAGGTCGCCCAGTGCGATGCGGCCGCTGTCGGGCTCGATCAGCCTGAGGCAGCAGCGCCCGACCGTCGACTTGCCCGAGCCGGATTCGCCGACGATCCCCAGCGTCTCGCCGCGGGCGAGGGTGAAGCTGATGTCGTCGGCCGCCTTGACCTCGCGGCCGGGGCTGAAGAACCCGCGCTTGCGATAGACCTTGCGCAGCTTCTCGACCGTAAGCACCGGCTTGTCGTCGGCGAGCGGCGGGCGCTCCGGCGGCGTCATCGAGGGCACGGCGGCGAGCAGCTTGCGGGTATAGGGATGGCTGGGCGCGCCGAGCACCTGGTCGACGGTGCCCTCCTCGACCAGCACGCCCTTCTCCAGCACCGCGATGCGGTCGGCGATCTCGGCGACCACGCCCATGTCGTGGGTGATGAACAGCACGGCGGTGCCGTGCTTGTGGCGCAGATTGTCGATCAGCTTGAGGATCTGCGCCTGGGTAGTGACGTCGAGCGCCGTGGTCGGCTCGTCGGCGATCAGCAGCTTGGGCTCGAGCGCGAGCGCCATCGCGATCATCACGCGCTGGCGCTGGCCGCCCGAGAGCTCGTGCGGATAGGCGCGTGCCAGCCGCTGCGGATCGGGCAGGCCGACCTCGGTCAGGAGCTCGACGGCCCGGGCATGCCGTTCGGCCTTGCCGAGCAGCCCGTGCGCCTCGAAGGTCTCGACGATCTGGTCGGCGACGCGCATCACCGGGTTGAGCGAGGTCATCGGCTCCTGGAAGATCATGCCGACCTCGCGGCCGCGCACATCCTCCATCGCCGCCTCGTCTAGGCCGAGCAGGTCGCGCCCGGCGAGGCGGATCGCGCCGCCGGCCGGCTTCACCGCCTTGGGCAGCAGCCCCATCACGGCATGGGCGATCATCGACTTGCCGGAGCCGGATTCGCCGACGACGCAGAGCGTCTCGCCCGGCGCGATCGAAAGCGTGACGTTCTCGACCGCATAGGGCCGGTCGGCGAGGGCGGGCAGGGCGAGCTTCAGCCCGTCGAGGGCGAGGACGGGGGTCACCATCAGTCCCTCCCACGGGCGAGACGCGGGTTGAGCGCGTCGTTGAGGCCTTCGCCGGCGAGGTTGAGGGCGAGGACCGTGAGGAAGATGGCGAGCCCCGGGAAGAAGCTGATCCACCAGGCGTCGATCAGCCGCGTGCGGCCGGCGCCGACCATGTAGCCCCAGCTCATCAGGTTGGCGTCGCCGAGGCCGAGGAAGGAGAGCGAGGATTCCAGCAGGATCGCCTGGCCGATCATCAGCGAGCCCATCACGATGATCGGAGCGATGGTGTTGGGCAGCACCTGGCTCATGATGATGCGCGGCGTCGACTGGCCGATGGTGACGGCGGCCTGGACATATTCGCGCGAGCGCAGCGAAAGCACCTCGCCGCGCACCAGCCGCGCCACCGGCGGCCAGCTTACCACCCCGATCGCCAGCACGATCGACCCCAGCTGCGGTTGCAGGATCGCGACCAGCACGATCGCCAGCGCGAAGGAGGGGATGGTCTGGAAGAACTCGGTGAAGCGCATCAGCGCATCGTCGACGAAGCCGCCGGCATAGCCGGCGATGGCGCCGAGCGGCACGCCGATCAGCAGGGCGACCAGCGTCGAGACCAGGCCGATGGTCAGCGAGACGCGCGCGCCGTGCACCATGCCGGCGGCGATGTCGCGGCCGAGCGTGTCGGTGCCGAGCGGGAAGCGCTCCATCATGAAGGGCGCCATGAAGGGCCGCCCGACCATGCGCCAGGGCGACTGCGGATAGAGCATCGGCGCGACGACGGCGAAGACGACGACCACGAGCAGGATCGCCAGCCCGATCAGGGCGCCGCGATTGCGGGCGAAGCGGGAGATAAAGTTCATGACACCGCCTCGATGCGCGGATCGGCCAGCCGGTAGACGAAATCGGTCAGGATGTTGAAGCCGACGACCATGGCCGAGGAGATGAAGAAGACGCCGAGCAGCACCGAATAGTCGCGCTGGACCAGCGCGTCGAACATCAGCCGGCCGATGCCCGGCCAGGCGAAGACGGTCTCGGTCAGGACGGCGCCGCCGACGAGCTGGCCGGCCTGGAGGCCCGCCAGCGTCACCACCGGCAGGATGGCGTTGCGCGCGACGTGGCGACGCGAGACCACGCCGGGCTTGAGCCCCTTGGCGCGGGCCGTCTTGACGAAGTCGGCCCCTGCGACCTCCAGCATGGAGGCGCGCATCATCCGGGCGTAGAGCGCGGTGAAGAACAGGCCGAGCGTCACCGCCGGCAGGACGAGATGGCGGCCGATATCGAGCGCGCGCTCGAGCCCGGTATAGTTGGCGCCGATCGTCTCGTAGCCGACATTGGGCAGGATGCCGAGCTTCAGCGAGAAGGCGATCTGGCTCATCAGCGCGATCCAGAACAGCGGCGTCGCGTAGAAGACGAGGGCGAGCGTGGTGATGACGCTGTCCTGCCAGCCGCCGGCCCGGCGGGCGGCGAGCGCGCCCATCAGCGTGCCGAGCAGCAGCGAGACGATGAAGGCCGCGCCGGTGAGCAGCAGCGTCGCCGGGAGCCGGTCCAGGATCAGGTCGAGCACCGGCTGCTGCTGGCGATAGCTGAAGCCGAGATCGAAGGTCATGTAGCCCTTCAGATAGAGCCAGAGCTGGGTCAGCAGCGGCTGGTCGAGCCCGAAGCGCTCGCGCAGTTGCAGGAGCAGCTGCTCGTCCGCCGCGCCGGCCTCGCCGGCGAGCACCTGCGCCGGGTCGCCGGGCGCGGCCCGGATCAGGAAGAAGTTCAGGACCGCGATGGCGAAGAGGACGAGGATCCCCTTCGCCAGACGCCCGGCGAGGAACTGTGCGAGATTCATACGTGGGACCAGAGGCGTCGACGGGGCGACGGGGCGGACCCGGCCGGGACAGGCCGGCTGATCCGCCGCGTCGCCCGCAGGCGGTGTCGGGGGATGTCATGCCCGGCGCGCGGCCGGGCATGGAGGGCTGAGGTGACGGCTGCCGCCATCACTCCTTCCAGGCGTCGCGGAAGCCGTCGTTGACGCCGATGCCGGTCGTCACGAGGTTCTTGACGTTGCAGCGGGAGATGGTGGGGAAGTCCATCTCGAGCAGCCAGAGCACCGGCAGCTCGTCGGCGAGGATCTTCTGCACCTTGGTGTAGAGCTCCTGGCGCTCCTTGTCGGTCGCGGCGCCGGCCGCGTCGGCGAAGAGCTTGTCGACCTCGGGATTGGCGTAGCCGCCGACATTGGCGAAGGGGTTGCCCTTGGCGATGTTGGTCGAGACGTAGGACCGGGCGACGCCCGTCGCCGGATCGCCGAGCTGGTAGAGGAAGTTGAAGCTGAGATCGAAGTCCCAGTTGCCGTTCTTCTGGGTCCAGCCGGGCACGTCGGTGGTCTCGATCTGCACCTTGACGCCGGCATCCTCGAGGTTCTGCTTGATCGCCTCGGCCCAGCGGTTCCAGACCTCGCCATAGGGGATGGCGAGCAGCTTGATCGTCTGGCCGTTATAGCCCGACGCCTTGATCAGCTCCTTGGCCTTCTTCGGATCGTAGGCGTATTTGGTGACGTCGTCCGAATAGAAGCGAGTCTTCGACGAGATCGGGCCGGTCGGCAGCTTGCCGAGGCCGCCCCAGACCACGTCCTTCCCGAATTCGCGGTCGATCGCGTACATCAGGCCCTGGCGGAACTGCTTGTTGGCCAGGATGCCGTTGCGCACATTGACCGTCAGCCAGGCATGGGGGGCGAACATCTCCCAGCCCTTGGTGGTCATGCAGGTGTTGGGCAGCTTCGACAGGCGCGCGACGTCGTAGACGTCGACCGAGCCGCCGGTCAGCACGTCGATCTTGCCGGTCTCGAAGGCCACGGCGCGCGCGGCGGCGTCGGGAATGATCTGCCAGTAGATCTCGTCGAGGTGCGGCCGGTCCTTCATCCAGTAGTTCTCGTTCTTGACGAGGTGGATGTAGGAGCCCTTCTTCCACTCCTTGAACTTGAACGGGCCGGTGCCGATCGGCGTGTTGTTCGCCGGGTTCGCGCGGTAGTCGGTGCCGTCATAGATGTGCTTGGGCACCATCGGCGCGGAGGCGACCTCCTGCGACATGATCAGCGGGCCGAAGGGCTGCTTCAGTGAGATCCTGACCGTCAGATCGTCGAGCTTCTCGATCTTGTCGACCTGGGCGTTGACGATCGGGCGCCAGCGCGGATGGACCTCGCGCAGGAACTTGTCGAGCGAGAACACCACGTCGTCGGCGGTGAAGGGCTTGCCGTCATGCCAGGTCACGCCCTCCTGCAGCTTGAAGGTGTAGACCTTTGCGTCGGGCGAGACCTCCCAGCTCTTTGCGAGCGAGGGCTGCGGCTCGAGCTTCTCGTTATAGCGCAGCAGCGATTCGTAGATGTTGCCCGCGACCATGTTGGTCGGGCCGTTCTGGTTCAGGCCCTGCATCAGCATCGGCGGCTCGGGCTGGACCACGACATGGACGGTGCCGCCCTTCTTCGGGGTCTGCGCCATGGCGCCGCCAAGCGCGATCACCGACACGGCGAGCGCCAGCCCCCACTTCTTCATCGTCATCCCTGAAAACTCCCCTCGTTTACGCGCGCCGGATTCCGACCCCGGCGACTTCGCAGCAATCGCAGCCGATTGCGAGGCGCTTGGCAAGGGTCGGCCGTGGATAAGCAAGGGATGAGCCAATCTTCGCGCGGGTCGGCGAAATCCGGCGGCTTGCGCACAATAAAAAACGGCCGGCGCCGCGAGGCTCCGGCCGTTCGTCGCATGAGCGGTGCGTGCGCCGTCAGATGATGCGGGCGCGCAGCACCGAGGTGACCAGTTCGGTGACCACGACGACGGCGAAGATCACCACCAGCACCAGCCCGACCTGGTCCCAGTAGAGATTGTCCATCGCCGCCTGCAGCGCGACGCCGAGGCCGCCGGCGCCGACGAGGCCGAGCACCGCGCTCTCGCGCACATTGATGTCCCAGCGGAACAGGCTGACGGCCAGGAAGGCCGGCTTGACCTGCGGCCAGAAGCCCTTGAGCAGCACGGCGCGGCGCGGGGCGCCGGCGGCGCGCAGCGCCTCGATCGGGCCGGGCTTGGCCTCCTCGATCGCTTCGGCGAGGAACTTGCCGGTGAAGCCGATCGAGTGCACCGCCACCGCCATGACGCCGGCCAGCGCGCCGGGGCCGAACACCGCCACGAAGAGCAGCGCCCAGACCAGGGTGTGGACCGAGCGGGTCGCGACCAGGATGAAGCGGCCGAGCGTGTTGACCCAGATCGAGGTCGAGACGTTGCGGGCGCACATCAGCGCGACCGGCGTCGCCAGCGCGATGGCCAGGATGGTGCCGAGCGTCGCGGTGTGCAGCGTCTCGACCAGCGCCGCGCTGACGGCCTTCTGGAAGTAGCCCCAGTCGATCGGCCACATGCGGGCGAACAGGTCGGCCGTCTGCTGGGGCGCGTCATAGAGGAATTCCGGGATGACCTCGACGGTCTGGACCGACCAGGCGAGAGCGACCGCGGCGATGCCCCAGAAGGCGAGGCGCATGGCCCGCTCCGTGGCGGTGTAGCGGTGCCAGACCGTGCCGGAAGCGTCGCGCCGCACTTCGCCCGAGGGTGCCTCGTCCTGGTAGATGCGCCGCATGAAGGCGGAGAGCACCTCGCCGGCCATGACCGCCAGGATGATGGCGATGATGATGGTCAGCACGAAGTCGTAGTCGAAGCGCTGGAAGGCGGTGAACAGGGTCGCGCCGATGCCGCCGCCACCGACAATGCCGACCAGCGCGGAATTGCGCAGGTTGGAATCGAGCTGGTAGGCGGCGAAGCCGATGAAGCGCGGCAGCACCTGCGGCACCACGCCCATGATCACCACCGACATGAAGGGCGAGCCGGCGGCGCGCAGCGCCTCGATCGGCTTCATCGACATTTCCTCGACCGCCTCGGCGATCAGCTTGGCGATGAAGCCCAGCGTCGCGACGATCAGGGCGAGCACGCCGGCGAGCGCGCCGAAGCCGACGGCCTTGACGAAGAGAATGGCGACGATGACCGGGTGGAAGGTGCGGAACAGCGCGATGAGCCCGCGCGCCACCACCGTGACCGGCATCGGCATCATGTTGCGCGCGGCGCACAGGCCGAGCGGCAGGGCGAGCAGCACGCCGGCGAAGGTCGAGATGATCGCGATCTGCAGCGACTCGACCATGCCCTGGACGAGCAGCTCCATCTTGTCGCCGGCCGTGTTGGGCGGCAGCATCCGGCCGATGAAGCGGGCGCCGTTGTCCAGGCCCTGGACGAAGCGCTCCCAGCGGATGTCGACGATCTGGGCCGCATAGGCGACATAGGCGAGGAACAGGACCGCGCCGATGCGCAGCGGCCAGTTCACCGGGAAGGCGCGGGCGCGCAGGCTCCCGGCGGGGAGGGCGGACGGCGTGCTCATTCCATCCAGCCTTCGCCGCCATAGATCTCGGCGAGATGCGAATCCTGCAGGCCCTCGGGCGGGCCGTCATAGACGATCAGCCCCTTCGACATGCCGATGATCCGCTTTGAGAAGCGGCGGGCGAGGGCGACGTTGTGGATGTTGACCAGGACCGGGATGCCGCGCTCGCGGCCGACCTCTGCCAGCAGCTCCATGATCTCGACCGAGGTCTTGGGGTCGAGCGAGGATGTCGGCTCGTCGGCGAGGACGAGGTCCGGCTCCTGCATCACCGCGCGGGCGATGCCCACGCGCTGGCGCTGGCCGCCGGAGAGCTGGTCGGCGCGGCGGGTGGCGAACTCGCCCAGCCCGACGAGGTCGAGCAGGGCGAAGGCGCGCGCGATGTCGGCTTCGGAGAAGCGGCGGGTCCAGGCCCGCCAGACCGGGACGTAGCCCAGCCGCCCGCAGAGCACGTTCTCGATCACGGTGAGCCGCTCGACGAGATTGTACTCCTGGAAGACCATGCCGAGCCGCCGGCGGGCCTGGCGCAGCGCGTCGCCCTGCAGCTTCGCCAGGTCGGTGCCGTCCAGCATGATCGCGCCGGAGGTCGGATCGACCAGGCGGTTGATGCAGCGGATCAGCGTCGACTTGCCGGTGCCGGAGGGGCCGATGATGGCGACGATCCCGGGCTGGTCGACCGTGATCGAGATGTCGCGCAGCACGGGCTGTCCGGGCCGGTATTCCTTGACGAGATTGCGGATGACCAGCGTCCGGCAGGTGCCGGACGCATCGCTTGGCAGGGCGCTCATGGGCTTGGCTTGGTCTTCTTCTTGGGGGATCAGGGCTTGGCCGGAGCCTGCTGCTGCTGGCGCTTCTTGGCGGCGGCGTCCGCCTCGCGCTTCGCTTCGGCGTCGTAGGCCGCCTTGTTGTAGGGCGTGCCCGACTTCTCGGCCACGTCACGCACGATCGCCCAGTCCTTCTGGTAGGTGATCGGCAGGAAGCGGTCGTCGCCGTTGAACTCCTTCGTCATCTCCGGGGTGAAGCGGAAGGAGAAGAAGCAGTCCTGCAGCTTCTTGGCGAGCTCGGGCTTGAGGTCGTGGGCGTAGGCGAAGGAGGAGGTCGGGAACACCGCGCTGCGATAGATCTCGCGGGTGTCCTCCTTCTTGATCGTGCCGCGCACGATCATGCGTTCATAGACGTCGCCGGCGACGGCGGCCATGTCGTAGTCGCCGGAGACGACGCCGAGCAGCGACTTGTCGTGACCGCCCGACATCAGCGGCTTGTAGTCCTTGTCGGCCTCGAGCCCGTGTTCGGGGAAGAGCACGCGCGGCGCGAGATTGCCGGAGTTCGACGAGGGCGAGGTGTGGGCGACCTTCTTGCCCTTGAGGTCGGCCAGCGTCTTGTAGGGGCTGGACGCCTTGACCACCGCGACGAGGTTGTAGCCGCGCACGCCCGCGGCCGAGCCCTTGGCGGCGAAGGGGATCGCGCCTGCGAGGTTCACGGCGAAGCCGGTCGGCCCGGTCGAGAAACCGGCGAAATGCAGACGGCCCGAGCGCATGGCCTCGATCTCGGCCGAGTTGGACTGGACCGGATAGTAGACGATGCGCTTGCCGGTGCAGGTGGCGAGATGGTCGGTCAGCGGCTTGAAGACGTTGGCGTAGACCGCCGGGTCCTCGACCGGGGTGTAGGCCCAGACCAGCGCGGACGGGTCCTTCCACTTGGCCGGGTCGGTCGGCGCGTCGGCGACGAGGTCGTTGTTGGCGTCGCAGTAGAGCGTGTCGAGCTGGCCGCGATTGGGGCAGGCGTCCTGGGCCTGGGCGGGCGCCGTCGCCACGGCGAGCATGAGCGGGGCGGCAGCGGTGGCGGCAAGGCGGGCAAGTCGCAGATCGAGCAAGGCGTCTCTCTCCTCTCGGCGGCCCCGCTCCGATGCGGCGAGGGCCCTTTGGTGACATGAAACCGTCACAAAGCACTCATGCACGCGGGGTGCTTAGTCGGCAAGCCACATCAGGGACTTGTCCGGAAGAAGCAGCGTGGCCGCTTCGCCGAGGCCGTAGAGCTCGTTTCCCGAGCGAAACGGCAGGTCGACCGCCACCTCGGAGCCGCCGACCGCGACACCGTAGCGCACGCTCGCGCCGAGGAATTCGCGGTGCCTGACCGTGCAGGGCAGGCGGGCGATGCCGGGGCCGGCCGCGGCGTCGGGCGGGGCGAGATCGGCGTGCTGCGGGCGGAAGACCAGGCGCGCGCCGGACGGCACGCTCTGGCCGGCCGGCACCTCCAGCGCCGTGCCGCCTTCCAGCGTGAAGCGGCGGCTGCCGCCGCTCTCCGCCAGCGCGCCGGAGAGGATGTTGGCGGTGCCGAGGAAGTTGGCGACGAAGAGGTTGGCCGGGCGCTCGTAGAGCTCCATCGGGGTGCCGACCTGCTGGACGGTGCCGTCGTTCATCACCGCGATGCGGTCGCAGATGCTGTTGGCCTCCTCCTGGTCGTGGGTGACGAAGATGGTGGTCAGGCCGAGCCGCTGCTGCAGGTCGCGCAGTTCGCGGCGCACCTGCACGCGCATCTTGGCGTCGAGATTTGAGAGCGGCTCGTCGAGGAGCAGCACCTTGGGCTCGACCGCGACGGTGCGGGCGACCGCGACGCGCTGCTGCTGCCCGCCCGAGAGCTGCGAGGGGCGCCGCTCGCCGAGATGGGCCAGCCCGACCAGCGCCAGCGCCGCCTCGACGCGCCGCTCGATCTCGGCGCGCTTCACGCCGCGCTCCTCCAGGCCGAAGGCGACGTTGCGGCGTACCGTCATGTGCGGCCACAGCGCATAGGACTGGAACACCATGCCGACATCGCGCTTCCAGGGCGGCAGCGCCGTGATGTCGGCGCCGCCGATGGTGACGCGGCCGGTATCGGCCTGGTTGAAGCCGGCGATCAGCCGCAGCAGCGTGGTCTTGCCGCAACCGGACGGGCCGAGGAAGGCGAAGAACTCGCCGGGTTCGATCGCCAGGTTGACGTCCTTGAGGACGTGGTTGTCGCCATAGGACAGGTTGACGCCCTCGATCGCCACCGAGACGGCGGGCGTGGTCGGCAGGCTGTCGGCGGGAGCGGTGCTCGGCATGGTCATAGGCCACGGGCCTTCTGGCTGCGTTCGATGACGAGATGGGAGAGGAAGGTGCAGAGCGCGACCAGCACCACGGCGACGACGCCCAGCGCCGCGCCGGGCCCGCGCCCGGCCGCCGACTGCATGAAGACGTAGAGCCCGTAGGCCAGCGGCGCGTCGGAGTTGGACTGCACCAGCATCAGAGTGGCCGAGAGCTCGACGGCCGCGGTCGCGAAGGAGGTGACGAAGCCGGCGAGGATGCCGCCGGTCATCAGCGGCACCACCACGCGCCGGACGGTGCGGGCCTTGGTGGCGCCGAGGTTCTCCGCCGCCTCCTCCAGCGAGACGGAGATCTGCTGGAGCGCGGCATAGCAGGCGCGCAGCGCATAGGGCAGGCGCCTGATCGCCAGCGCCAGCACGATGGTCACCCAGAGCGCGGCGAGCGGCGTGCCGTCCGGCAGCGTGATGCCGTAGAAGGTGCGCAGATAGCCGATGCCGAGCACTACGCCCGGGATGGCGAGCGCGGCCGAGGCCATCCAGTCCAGCCATTCGCGCCCGATCAGCTTGGTGCGCAGGACGAGATAGGCGATGGCGACGCCGAGCACGACGTCGATGGCGCCGGCCAGCGAGGCGTAGATCAGCGTGTTCTTGATGTAGAGCGAACTCTCGCCGAAGACGCGGCTGTAATGGGCCAGCGTGTAGGCATCCGGCAGCGGCGAGAACGACCAGATCGTCGCGAAGGAGAGCAGCAGCAGGCCGAGATGCGGCGCCAGCACCAGCGCCAGGATCAGGAAGACCACGCCATAGCCGAGGATCGCCTCGTGCGGGCGCATCGCGCGCCGGGCGAGGCCACCGCCGCCGCGCTGCGTGGTGGCGTAGTCGCGGCCCTTCAGCGCCAGCGCCGAGAACCACATCGCCAGCACGGAGGCGACGATCAGCACCACGGAGATGACATAGCCCATCGGATCGGTGATGCCGATCGAGGTGACGCGCAGATAGGCCTGCGGCGCCAGCATGTCCTTGACGTTGAGCAGCAGCGGCGTGGCGAGGTCGTCGAAGACCTTGACGAAGACCAGCGAGGCGCCGGCGAGATAGCCCGGCATGGCGAGCGGGAAGACGATGCGGCGGAACAGGCGGAAGCCCGAGGAACCGAGATTCTGCGCCGCCTCCTCCATGGCCCGGTCGATATTGCGCAGCGCCGCCGAGAGATTGATCAGGATGAAGGGGAAGTAGTGCACGGTCTGGACGAAGATGACGCCGTTCAGCCCCTCCATGAAGTCGAGCTTGAAGCCGAACCAGTCGTCCAGCAGCAGGTTCACCGTGCCGTTGCGGCCGAAGAAGAGCTGCATCGCCACCGCGCCGACGAAGGGCGGCATGATCAGCGGCAGGAAGCCGAGCGTCTGGACGATCACCGCGCCGCGGAAGGCGAAGCGCGTGGTCAGATAGGCCAGCGGCAGGGCGAAGACCGAGGCCCAGACCACCGACATGGACGAGACGTAGAAGGAGTTCCACAGCGAGCGCATGAACAGCTCGGTGCGGGCGAAGTCGTAGAAGTTCACCAGGGTGAAGGTCGAGGTGCCCTTCTCGGTGAAGGCGACATAGATGACGGTCGCCACCGGCAGCACCAGGAAGGCCAGCAGGAAGGCTGCGATCGCCAGCGCGAGCGCGATCTGGCCGGACGTCGCGGAGGCGAGGCGGGCGCGGCGCGGGGGAGTGGAGACGGCGGTCATCGGCTCTCGTTTCGCGAGGTCATGTCGGTCGGGCTCTCGCGCCACGGCCGGGCCGGGACCGGCCCGTCACCGTCTCCCTTCCGGGAGGCGCATCGGGGCCGGTGCGGCCCGCCGTGCGGGCGGGCATGACGGGATCGCGCCGGCTCAGCGGGCCGCCTTCAGCGCCTCCTCGGCCTTGGCCTTGGCCTTGGCGTAGTTGTCGCGGGCGAAGCTCGCCCATTGCGCTTCGACCTCGGCCTGGCGGGCGCCCTTCTGCTTGCCGCCGGTGAAGGCGCCGCGCAGTTCGGCGCTGGCGGCCTGCTCCTCGCTGACCGGCATGGCGGCGATCAGGTCGCGGGCCTCGCCGGCGAACGCACGGGCCTTCTCGTTCGGCTTCTTAGCAAGCGCGGCATCGACGGCGTGCAGCGTCTTGGTGACGTCCTTGAGCGCGTCGAGCTGGAAGGAGATCAACTGGTCGAACAGCGTGTCGACCACCGCGGTGCGGACCTCCGACTTGTCGACGTCGAAGCCGATCATCTTCTGGAAGCGCGGATCGGTGAAGGGGTTGGGATAGTCCTCGCCGGCCTTGGCGTAGACCGCCGGGTTGACCGGCAGGCGGCGGATGCCGGGCTGCAGCAGCACCTCCTGGCCTGAGGTGGAGAGCAGGAACTCGACGAAGGCCTCGGCACCGGCCTGGTTCGGCGCGCTGGCGACGATGCCAACATTGGCCGGCACGACGGTGGTCACCGTCGGATAGACGAACTTCACCGGGAAGCCGGAGGCCTGCGCCGAGAAGGCGAAGAAATCGATGACGATGCCGACGCCGACCTGCCCGGAATTCACCGCCTCCGGCACGCCGAAGGAGCGCTCGGTGATCGAGCGGAAATTGCCGGACATGTCCTTGATGGTGCGCCAGCCCTTCTCCCAGCCCTCGCCCTGCAGGATCGTCTCGATCGTCAAATGCGTGGTGCCGGAGCGGGCGGGCGAGGCGATCGAGACATGGTCGAAGAAGGCCGGCTCGGCGAGGTCCTGCCAGTCCTTGGGCTCGGGCAGCTTGTTGGCCTTGGCGTAGCGCTCGTTCCACATGATGCCGTAGCCGGAGGCCGCGAAGCCGGAATAGAAGCCGGCCGGGTCGTTGATCGGGTAGGAGCCGATCTTGTCCGGGATGCCGGTCGCCTTCGGCTTGTACTGCACCAGCAGCTTCTTGCCTTTCAGCACCTCGAAAGCGTCGGGCGCCGAGGCCCAGAACAGGTCGACCTGGTTGTTGGCCTTGGTCTCCTCGAGATATTTCACGCCGGCATTGGTGTTGCGGTTCTGGACCTCGAGCGTCACGCCCGGCACCGCCGTCTCGAAGGCCTTCTTGATCGGGTCGGTCACGTCCTTGGAGAAGGAGGTCACCACCGTGACCTTGCCGGAGGGCGCCTGCGCCCAGACGGCGGGTGCGGCCAGGCCGAGGGCGAGCGCACCGGTCAGCGCGATACGGCGGGTGATCATTTCTTCTTCCTCCCTTGATGCCGCCGGCGGCGTCGAGGCCGCCGGCGATCGATCCGTGATGCCGCTTCGCTGCGGCCATTGGCGTGAGGCTGTCACAAAACCGGCCGGGCTGTCATCCTGGATTCGCCCCCCTTGCGCGGAGGCGTCCCTAAACGCGAACGGGCGGCCGATTGGCCGCCCGTCCTGGCGTCGTTCATGCGGGATGGCGCTAGAAGGCGACCTTGTCGGCGCCCTTGAGCTGGAGCGTCTCGCGCGCCTCGGCCGGTGTCGCGATCTCCAGTCCCAGCCCCTCGACGATCTGGCGGGCGGCGCGCACCTGCGCGGCGTTCGATTCGGCGAGCTTGCCCGGCCCGAGCCAGAGCGAATCCTCAAGGCCGACGCGGAGATTGCCGCCCATCGCGACCGCCATGGCGGCGATCGGGAGCTGGTGGCGGCCGGCGCCGAGCACCGACCACACATAGTCGTCGCCGAACAGCCGGTCGGCCGTGCGCTTCATATGCGCGACGTCCTCCGGGTGCGGCCCGATGCCGCCGAGCAGGCCGAAGACCGACTGCACGAAGAAGGGCGGCTTCACCAGCCCGCGATCGACGAAATGGGCCAGCGTGTAGAGATGGCCGATATCGTAGCACTCGATCTCGAAGCGCGTGCCGTTCTCGGCGCAGGTCGTCAGAATGTTCTCGATGTCCTTGAAGGTGTTCTTGAAGACGCGGTCGTCCGAACCTTCGAGGTAGGGCCGCTCCCAGTCGTGCTTGAACTCCTTGAAGCGGTTCAGCATCGGGTAAAGGCCGAAGTTCATCGAGCCCATGTTGAGCGAGGCGACCTCGGGCTTGAATTTGGCGCAGGGCTGCAGCCGCTCCTCGACCAGCATGGTCGGTGCGCCGCCGGTGGTGATGTTAACGACCGCGTCGCAGCGCTGCTTGATCACCCGCAGAATCGGCTCGAAGGCTTCCGGCGACTGGTCTGGCTGGCCGGTCTTGGGGTTGCGGGCATGGACGTGCACCAGTGCGGCGCCGGCCTCGGCCGCGCCGATGGCGGCGTCCGAGATCTCCTCCGGCGTCACCGGCAGATGCGGCGACATCGAGGGCGTGTGGATCGCGCCGGTGACGGCGCAGGTGATGATGACTTTGCGGTTCTTGGCCATGGGCTTTGGTCCTGCGGGCACGGTCTGGTTGGCGGGGCGGGTCAGGCGGGCTTGCGCTTGGCTGAGCGCTTATGGGCCTTGAGGGCGGCGAGGCGCTCGTCGCGCCAGACGCTGAGATCGGCGATGCGCCGGGGCTCCTGCGCACCCTTCCATTCGCTCATGATCGTGTCGACCGTCGCCTGGCCGAAGGGATCGCCGGCGCTGCTCTCCTTCGCCATGCGGTCGAGCGAGGCGCCGTAGCGGGTGCAGTAGTCGCGGATCCCGCCCGGCGCGTTGAGCTCGATCGTCTCGAACGGGCCCATGAAGGACCAGCGCAGGCCGAGCCCGTCGCGGATGGTCTTGTCGACATCCTCGGCGCTGGCGACCCCGTCGCCGACGATGCGGAAGGCTTCCGCCAGCAGCACCGCCTGCAGCCGGTTGAGGATGAAGCCGGCCTTCTCCTTGCGCAGCACCACCGGCACCTGGCCGGCCTGCTCGTAGAGCGCCTTGGCGCGGTCGACGACGGCGGCGTCCGTCCAGGGCGAGGGCGCGAGCTCGACGATCGGCACCAGATGTGGCGGGTTGACCGGGTGGCCGACCAGGCAGCGGCCGCGGCCGGCGAGCCCCTCGGTGAAAGCGGAGGCGAGGATGTAGGAGGTCGACGAGGCGAGGATGGCGTCGGGCGGCGCCAGGCGGTCCATCTCGGCGAAGAGCGCCTGCTTGGCCTCGACCGTCTCCGGCCCGTTCTCCTGCACCAGCGCGACGCCGTCGATCGCGTCGGCGAGGTCCTTCGCCACGCGGATGCGGGCGAGCGCGCCGTCGGGATCCTCGACCAGCCCGTGGCCTGCCAGCTCGCGCAGGTTGACGGCGATATGGTCGCGTGCGGCCTGTGCCGCTTCCTGCTTCACATCGTGCAGCGCGACGTCGAAGCCGTGGCTGGCGAAGACGGTGGCCCAGGCGCGGCCGATCAGGCCGGAGCCGACGATGGCGATCTTGGTCATGCGAGAACATCCATGGACAGACGAACGGGAACCACGCCGTCATTCCGGGGCACGCCGCAGGCGTGAGCCCGGAACCCATAACCGCGGGCGGTCGTAGGTGAGGCGCGACAATGGCGGCGGTTCTTCCGGAACCGGCGACGGTCATGGGTTCCGGGCTCTTCGCTGCGCGAAGCCCCGGAATGACTGAGAATGCCGTTCACAGCCACAGCACCTGCCGGCGCAGGGCGAGGTCCTGGCTCAGCGCGCGCGAGGGGCCGATATGGGTGACCTGGCCGCGCTCGAGCACGACGGTGCGGTCGGAAAGCGCCAGCGCGAGGTCGAGATGGTGGTCGACGATCACGATGGCGATCTCCTTGCGCAGCTTGTCGAAGGCCTCGAACAGCTCCTCGACCACCGCTGGCGCCAGCCCCTCGAAGGGCTCGTCCAGCAGGAGCACGCGGGTGTCGCCTGAGAGTGCGCGGGCGACCGCGACCATCTGCTGCTCGCCGCCGGAGAGATAGTCGGCCGGCGAGCTCCAGCGCTCCTTGATGCGCGGGAAGAAGGAGAAGATCTTCTCGTCCTCCCAGTGCACGCCGTTGCCGGTGACGCGACGCAGCCGGCCGAGCTCCATATTGTCCTTGACGCTCATGCCGGCGAACAGGCCGCGCCCCTGCGGGACATAGGCGATGCCGGAGCGGGCGATCTGCGCCGGCGGCAGGCCGGCGATGTCCTGCCCGGCGAGCACGACGCTGCCTGCGGCCGGCGGGGCGATGCCGGTGATGGTCTTGAGCAGCGTCGACTTGCCGGCGCCGTTACGGCCGAGCAGGGCGACGATCTCGTTCTCGTGCACGCCGAAGCTGACATCGCGCAGGATGTGGCTCTTGCCGTAGAAGGTGTCGACCTTGTCGAGCCCGAGCAGGACCTTCTCGCCCGCGGCACTCTCGCGCGGCTTGGCGGCCAGGGCATGGGCGCCGGAGCCGATATAGACCTCCTGCACCTTCGCAGAGGAGCGGGCGTCCTCCACCGTGCCGTCGACCAGCACCGAGCCCTCGTTCATCACGGTGACATGGTCGGCGATGGCGAAGACGCGGTCGATATCGTGCTCGACCAGCAGCACGGGCAGGTCGGTCGAGATCGACTTGATCAGGTTGCCGACGCGCTCGCGCTCCGCCGCGGCAAGCCCGGCCAGCGGCTCGTCGAGCAGCAGCACGCGCGGGCTGGTGGCGAGCGCCAGCGACATGTCGAGCAGGCGCTGGCCGCCATAGCTCAGCGAGCCGGCCTCCGCCTGCTCGATGCCGGACAGGCCCATGGTCGAGATGACCTGGCCGGCCTCGTCGTTGATCCGCGCCACCGCTCCGGCCGGCCGCCAGACACCGAAGCGCTCTGGCGCCCGGGCCTGGACGGCGAGGCGGACGTTCTCGGCGACCGACAGCGTCGGGAACAGGTTGGTGATCTGGAAGGCGCGGCCGATGCCGGCCTGGGTGATCTGCTCCGGCGGCAATCCCGCGATGTCGCGCTCGCGCAGCCTGACCTGGCCCCGGTCGGGCGAAAACAGGCCCGAGATCAGGTTGAAGGCCGTGGTCTTGCCGGCGCCGTTCGGCCCGATCAGCGCGTGCAGGCGCCGGTCGCGCATGGTGATGTCGACGTTCTCGACCGCCTTGATGCCGCCGAAGCTCTTGGCGAGGCCGGTGGCGCTGAGGATGGTGCCGTCGCCGGCGTCGGCCGGCTTCATGAAGGCCGGCAACTCCACCGCGCCGGCCTTGCGGGCCGACATGGCGGCGTCCTCGGCCAGCCGCTTGCGGAACGGCTTGAGCAGGCGCTGGCCGACGCCGACGAGACCGTCCGGCGAAAAGACGATGAAGGCGACGAAGAGCAGGCCGAACCAGAACAGCCAGTTCGGCGTCATGCTCGAGAGATAGTCGCGGAAGACCACGAAGAACAGCGCGCCCAGCGCCGGCCCGAGGAAGGAGCGCATGCCGCCGATCACCACCATGGCGAGCAACTCGCCCGAGAAGGCGACGGAGATCGGCTCGGCAGAGGTCATGCGGTTGTTGAACAGCAGCAGCGTGCCGGCGAGCCCGGTCAGCGTGGCGGAGGCGGTGAAGGCGACGAGCTTGTAGCGGGTGGTGGCGTAGCCGAGGAAACGCGCGCGCTGCTCGTTCTCGCGGATGGCGACCAGCACGGTGCCGACCGGCGAGCGATGGAAGCGCCAGAGCAGGTAGACCACGCCGAAGGCGATGGCCGCGACCAGCCCGTAGAAGGTGCCGCTGCTCTCGAAATCGAGGCCGAGGAAGCGCGGGCGGGTGATACCACCGAGCCCGTCCTCGCCGCCGGTGAAGGAGGTCCAGCGGAAGGCGACGGAGTAGACCATCGCCGCCAGCGCGAGCGTCAGCAGCGAGAAGTAGACGCCGCGCCGGCGCAGGATCAGCGCGCCGAAGGCGAAGGCGATGGCGCCGACTAGCGCGATCGCCAGCAGCACCGGCAGGACGAAATGCTCGGGGAACCAGTGGCGCTGCATCAGGCCCGCTGCATAGGCGGCAATGCCGAACCATGCGCCGTGGCCGAAGGAGACCAGGCCGGTGGTGCCGACCAGGATGTTCAGCCCCATGCAGGCGATGGCGAAGATGACGATCTCGGTCGCCGAGGTCGTGCCTAGCCCGAGCGCGTGCATCAGCGAGGGCAGGGCGGCGAGCCCGACGGCCGCGATGACGAGGGGCAGATAGTCGTGACGGGTCGAGGTCATGTCGGCCTCACTCGAAGCGCTGGATGCGCTCGCCGAACAGGCCGCGCGGACGGAAGAGGAGGACGAGCAGCATCATCAAGTAGATGACGGCGGTCGACCATTGCGTGAAGCCGAGCCCGATGGTGATGCCCTTGACCAGGCCGACCATCAGCGCCGCGACGACGACGCCCCAGAAGGAGCCGAGGCCGCCAATCACCACCACGACGAAGGCTGGCGTGATGATCTCCTGCCCCATGGCGGGGTGGATCGAGTAGATCGGGGCGAGCAGCACGCCGGCGAGGCCCGCAAGCCCGATGCCGATGGCCGCCACGGTCATCATGTAGGGCTGCAGCGAGATGCCGAGCGCGCCGACCATGTCGGGGTTCTGCACACCTGCACGCACGACACGGCCGAAGGCGGTGCGCTGCAGCAGGAACCAGAGCCCGAGAACGCAGGCGGCGGCGATGCCGATCAGCATGGCGCGATAGCGCGAATAGATGAAGTCGCCGATGAAGATCTGGCCGCGCAGCTCGGGCGGGATCGAGAAGGACAGCGGCGGCGCGCCGAAGATCATGCGCAGCGACTGCTCGGCCACCAGCGCCAGGCCGAAGGTCAGAAGCAGCGAGAGAATGGGATCTCGTCGGTAGAAATGCCGGAACAGCCCGCGCTCGATCACCATGCCGATCAGCGCGACCAGCAGCGGCGAGGCGACGATGGCGCCGCCGAAGCCGATATGCGGCGCGAGCACGATCGTGAGATAGGCGCCGATGGCGTAGAAGGCGCCGTGCGCGAGGTTGACGATGCCGCCGAGCGAGAAGATCAGCGACAGGCCGAGGGCGATCAGGAGGTAGTAGACCCCGTCTAGCAGCCCGTTCAGCACCTGCTGGATGAAGAGGGTGAGCAAGGAATGGCCTTCAAGTCTGGAGCGGCGGTCGGGAGCGCGGCGTCGTCATCCCGGGGCTTCGCGGTGCGAAGAACCCGGAGCCCATGAACACGAGCGATCGCGCGGGACAGAAAAAGGTCGCTGCCGAGGCGGACCACGGCCCTGTTCATGGGTTCCGGGACGGGCCTCAGGACCCGTCCCGGAATGAGAGTGGTCGTCAGCTCATCTTGCAGACGGCTTCGTCGCCCTGGGTGGCGATGATCTCCATGTCCTCGTTCGGGCCGGGGACCGGACCGGAGGAGGTGAAGAGATCCCACTGGTTCTTGACCTTTGCGGCCGGCAGCGCGGTGATGGTGTACATCTCGCTGATCAGCTGGTGGTCGGAGGCGCGGAAATAGCCCTCGCGCGACTTCATCACGTCGAACTTGGCGCCCTTCTCGAAATGCTCGAGCAGCTTGGCGGTGTCGGTGCTCTTCAGCTCGCCCATGGACTGCGCCATGATCTTCACAGCCATATAGTCGCCCCAGGCCTGGTTCTCGGGCGGCTTGCCGTACTTCTTGGTGAAGGCGGCGACGAAGGCCTTGCTCGCCGGCGTGTCGATCAGGTGGTGCCAGACGCAGGGCCAGGTGCCGCCGAAATTGTCCTTGCCGGCGGCCCAGGCCAGCGCGGTGTCGAAGCCGAAGCCGGCGACCGGGAAGGTCAGCCCGAACTCGGCATACTGCTTCAGGAAGTTGGTGATCTGGTTGCCGGCGAGGTTGGAGATCACGATGTCGGGCTTCGCCGCCCGGATCTCGAGCAGCAGCGCCGAGAAGTCGGTCGCGTCGGTCGGCACCAGCTTGTCGGCGGCGAACTGGCCGCCATGCCCTTCCATGAAGCGCTTGGCGACCTTGAGCAGGTCGTGGCCGAAGGCGTAGTCGGCGGTCAGCGAGAACCACTTCTTGCCCTTGACCAAGCCCTGCTCCAGCAGCGAGCGGCCGCAGCTCTTCACATACATCGAGTTCTGGTGCTCGACATGGAACATGTAGCGGTTGCAGTTCTCGCCGCGCAGCGCGTCCGAATTGCCGCCGGTGTTGAGGAAGAGCTTCTTGTTGCGCGCCGCCACCTGCGAGATCGTCAGGCAGGAGGCCGACGAGATCTCGCCGATGATGCAAGAGACCTGGTCGCGCTCGAACATGCGCTCGGCCTTGGTCGAGGCGGTCTGCGGGTTGACCGAGTCCTCCTTGAGGATTTCGAGCTTGCGGCCGTTGATGCCGCCGGCGGCATTGATCTCCTCGACCGCCAGGTCGGCCGCCATCACGCCGTATTCGCCGAGCGGGCCGAGGAAGCCGGTGCGCGGCGTCAGATGGCCGAAGCGGATAGTGTCGGGGGTCTGCGCGAGGATGATCGAGGGGCTGGCGATCAGCCCCGTCGCGGCGGCGCCCATCCCGGCCAGGGCCTGGCGACGGGACAAATCGAGAGTCTTGCTGTTCGACATGACGTTCCTCCCAAGAGCATGCGCCGATGGCGCCTCACGGCGCCCGGCGTTTCTCGCGACGCGGCTTTTCTGCCGCTTGTCGTGATCTGTGATCACAGTTAGGTTGGCAGACATGAACGCCCGAGTCCAGTCCCCTCCCGAGACGCAGCGCCCGGCGGCCGCAGCGCCCCGCGACCCGATCGCGGCGCTGGATTCGGTCGGCTCGCTGCTGCACGAGACGCTCGGGGAGCGGGTCAACGGCGAACTGAGGACACTGCTGATCGCGGGGCGGCTTGCGCCGGGCGACAAGCTGTCCCTGCGCAAGGTGGCGGAAGCGCTCGGCGTCTCGATGATGCCGGTGCGGCAGGCGGTGAGCCGCCTCGTCGCTGACGGGGCGCTCGAAGTGCTGCCCGGCAAGGCGGTGCATGTGCCGGTGCTGTCGCTGGCGCAGTTCCGCGAGCTGACGCGGCTGCGCCTGCTGATCGAGGGCTACGCCGCCGAGGAAGCGGCCCGGATCGCGACGCCTGCCGAGATCGAGCGCATCGCCGGTTACGAGGCGGCCTTCCGCGCCGCGGCCGCTGCTTCGCCGCCTGATCTCGGCGGCGCTGTCTCGGCCAATCGCGACCTGCATTTCGCGCTCTATGCGGCGGTCGGCATGCCGATGCTGGTCGAGACCATCGAGAGGCTCTGGCTCAAGGCCGGGCCGATCCTGAATCTCGACATGCGCGCCGAAGCGCGCCGGCTCGACCGCGGCAGCGCTGTGGTCCAGCACGCGCTGCTCGTCGCGGCGCTGCGTGCCCGCGACGCCACGGCGGCGCGCGAGGCGCTGCAATCCGATATCCACCAGGCGGCCGAGCACATCGCGGCGACCGGCCGGCTGGCGCAGTGACGACGGCTTCGGCCGGGTCCGACGAGAGGCGACGCGGCCTTGAACCCGCGCGCCACGGCATGAGGGAAGGAAACGCGTCATGGACATGAAGATCGACGGATTGCGCGTGCTGGTCACCGCCGGTGCCAACGGCATCGGCCTGGCGACGGCGCGCGCCTTCGCGGCGGAGGGCGCGCGGGTCCATGTCTGCGACGTCGACGAGAAGGGCCTCGCGGCGCTGGCGCAGAGCGATCCCGCGATCAGCCGCTCGGTCTGCGACGTGTCCGACCGGGCCGCCGTGGCGCGGCTGTTCGACGAGACGCTGGCGGCGCTGGGCGGGCTCGACTGCTTGGTCAACAATGCCGGCGTCGCCGGGCCGACCGGCCGCGTCGACGAGATCGCGCCCGAGGACTGGGACAGCTGCGTCGCGATCGACCTCACCGGGCAGTTCAACTGCACCCGCCTGGCGGTGGCGCATCTCAAGCAGTCCGGCAATCCCTCGATCGTCAACCTGTCGAGCCAGGCGGGCAAGCACGGCTTCCCGATGCGCTCGCCCTATGCCGCAGCCAAATGGGGCGTGATCGGCTTCACCAAGGCGCTCGCCGCGGAGCTCGGCGAGTTCGGCATCCGGGCCAATGCCATCTGCCCCGGCCTGGTCGACGGCGCGCGGCAGCAGAGCGTCATCGCCAACAAGGCGCGCTCTCTCAACCTCTCGATCGACGAGATGACGAGCCGCCTGTTCTCCGGCGTCTCGATCAAGCGCTTCGTCGATCCGAGCGACATCGCCCGCCAGATCGTCTTCCTGGCCTCGCCGCACGGCAAGACGATCTCGGGCCAGGAAATCTCGGTCTGCGGCGATACGCGCATGCTGAGCTGAGGGATGGTCGCCGGGGCGCGATGCGTGCCCCGGCTGGCGGATGAGGGCAGGGCGCGTGAACGCGTCCGTGATGACCGCGCCCTCGACCTTGCGACGTGAATCCCCTAGAGCATGCCGCCTGAACAGGAGATGGCGGCTTGTCGAAGGGCGTGCATCACGAACTCGGTGCCGGAGCCGGGCACGAGCAGACGCAAGGGGGGAGCGACCGCTCCTTCGGCTTCGTCTTCGCGGCCGTCTTCACGCTGATTGGCCTCTATAATCTCTGGCATTGGGGCCGGGGCTGGCCCTGGCTCTTCGCCGGTGCGGCCTGCTTCCTGGCGGTGGCGCTGCTGTGGCCGGCGCTGCTCGCGCCGTTGAACCGGCTGTGGACGCGCTTCGGCCTGCTGCTGGCGGCGATCGTCAACCCGATCGTACTCGGCATCCTGTTCTTCCTCGTCTTCACGCCGATGGCGCTGGTCGCCCGGCTCGTCGGCAAGGACTTCCTCGCCCTGAAGCGTCAGCCGGAGGCGAAGAGCTACTGGATCGTCCGCGATCCGCCGGGGCCGACGCCGGCCTCGATGAAAGACCAGTTCTGACCGGAAAGCCCGCCATGTCCTTCCTGCGCGAATTCGTTCGCTTCCTCGCGGCCCGAAAGAAGTTCTGGCTGGTGCCGATCCTGCTGATGTGCCTGCTGCTCGGCGGCCTGCTGTTCCTGACCAAGGGCAGCGCGGTGGCGCCGTTCATCTACACGCTGTTCTGAACCGGCAAGGCGGCGCATGCGCATTCTCGGCATTTCGGGGCTCTATCACGACAGCGCGGCCGCGCTGGTCGTCGATGGCCGGATCGAGGCGGCGGCGCAGGAGGAGCGCTTCACCCGCCGCAAGCACGATGCCGATTTTCCGCGCCATGCGGTCGATTACTGCCTGTCGGTCGCCGGCTGCGGGCTCGAGGGCATCGATTCCCTCGTTTTCTACGACAAGCCCTTCGTGAAGTTCGAGCGCCTGCTCGAGACCTATCTCTCCTTCGCGCCGCGCGGCTTCTCCTCCTTCCGCATGGCGATGCCGATCTGGCTGCGCGACAAGCTGTTCCAGAAGCAGGAGATCGCCAAGGCGCTGAAGGCGATCTCGCCGGAGTTCGACATCGGCAAGCTGCTCTTCACCGAGCACCATCTCTCGCATGCGGCCTCGGCCTTCTATCCCTCGCCCTTCGAGGAGGCGGCGGTCCTGACCATGGACGGCGTCGGCGAGTGGGCGACGATGACGCTCGCCATCGGCAAGGGACGCGATCTCAAGGTCCACAAGGAGCTGCATTTCCCGCATTCGCTCGGGCTGCTCTACTCGGCGGTGACCTATTATATCGGCTTCAAGGTCAATTCCGGCGAGTACAAGGTCATGGGGCTGGCGCCCTATGGCGAGCCCCGTTTCGCCGGGCTGATGCTCGACAAGCTGGTCGATCTCAAGGAGGATGGCAGCTTCCGGCTCGACCAGAGCTATTTCAACTATGGCGTCGGCCTGACCATGACCAATGACCGCTTCGCCGCGCTGTTCGGCGAGCCGGTGCGCGATCCCGAGCAGCTCCTGACGCAGTTCCACATGGACATGGCGGCCTCGGTCCAGGCTGTGACCGAGGAGATCGTGCTGCGCCTTGCCCGCTCGGTGCGGGCCGAGACCGGGCAGCGCAATCTCTGCCTTGCGGGTGGCGTCGCGCTCAACTGCGTCGCCAACGGCAAGCTGCTGCGCGAGGGGCTCTTCGACGGGCTCTGGATCCAGCCCGCGGCTGGCGATGCCGGCGGGGCTTTGGGCGCGGCGCTGGCCGGCTATCACCTCTTCCACGACCAGCCGCGCGAGGTCGCGGCCGGGCGCGACGCGATGCGCGGCAGCTATCTCGGTCCCGCCTTCGGGCAAGACGAGATCGAGGCCGAGCTGGCGGCGGCGGGCGCGCGTTTCAGCGTGCTGGACGAGGATGCGCTGATCGCGGCGACGGCCCAGGGGCTGGCCGACGGCAAGGCGGTCGGCTGGATGCAGGGGCGGATGGAGTTTGGCCCGCGCGCGCTCGGAGGCCGCTCGATCCTCGGCGATCCGCGCTCGCCGGCGATGCAGAAGACCCTCAATCTCAAGGTCAAGTATCGCGAGAGCTTCCGGCCCTTCGCGCCCTCTGTGCTGCGCGAGGACGTCGCCGACTGGTTCGAGCTCGACGGCGATTCGCCCTATATGCTGCTGGTCGCCGATGTCCGCGAGGATCTGCGCCGCGAGATGACGGTCGAGGAGCAGGCGCTGTTCGGCATCGACAAGCTGAACGTGCCGCGCTCGAGCATCCCCGCGGTGACGCATGTCGACTACTCGGCCCGCATCCAGACCGTCCATGCCGATACCAATCCGCGCTATCACGCGCTGATTTCGCGCTTCAAGGCGCTGACCGGCTGCCCGGTCGTGGTCAACACCTCGTTCAACGTGCGCGGCGAGCCGATCGTCTGCACGGCGAGCGACGCCTTCCGCTGCTTCATGGGGTCGGAGATCGAGCTGCTCGTGGTCGGCAACTGCCTGCTGCGCAAGGAGGATCAGGATCCGGCGCTGACGCTGAACTACAAGGACGCGTTCGAGCTGGATTGAGCGTCGGACGGCCCCGCCGCGCGCGGGGATAAAGCAGCCAGGCATCCCCGCCGCGCCGGCTGCCGCCATAGTCGCCTCGCGAGGTGCACCGCCGGTGCGCCGTTTCGGTTCCAGCGAGGCCTTCCATGAGCGCGACCCCGCGATTAGCCCTGCCCCTGATCGCGGCCGGGCAGGCGCAGAAGCACGTCACCCATAACGAGGCCCTGGTGCGGCTCGACGCGCTGCTGCATCTCGTCGTCGCCAGCCGCACCCAGGCGGTGCCGCCTGCCGCGCCGGACGAAGCGAGCGCCTATATCGTGCCCGCAGACGGCACAGGCGCCTTCGCTGGCCATGCCGAGGCGCTCGCTTTGTTCGAGGATGGCGGCTGGCTCTTCCTGACGCCACGCCCCGGCTGGCAGGCCTGGGTCGTCGACGAGGCCCAGCATCATGTCTGGACCGGAACGCAATGGCGGCGCGCGCAGCCGGAGAGCAGCCTCGGCGCGGCGCTCTAGGGCGTGAACACCACGGCCGATGCGCTGAACCCCCTCGCCGTCGCCGGCGAAGGGAGCCTGTTCAGCCATGCCGGCGAGACCGGCGACCACCGCCTCAAGATCAATAAGGCTGCGGGCCCCGACACGGCGAGCTTACTGTTCCAGGAGGCTTTTTCCGGGCGGGCCGAGATCGGTCTCGCCGGCGACGACCGGCTGCACATCAAGGTCAGCGCCGACGGCGAGACCTGGACCGAGGCGCTGCTGGTCGATCCGGGCAGCGGGGCGGTCAGCCTGCCGGCGAGCCCCTGGGCCCGCGAGGTGCCGCAGCCGAACCTGGTGATCAATGGCGACTTCCAGGTGAACCAGCGTGGCTTCGCCGGCGGGGCGCTGGCTGCGGGCGCCTATGGCTTCGATCGCTGGAAGGCCGATACCGGCGGGGCGCAGCTGAGCCGCAGCGGCTTCGTCATGACGCTGACGGGCGGGCGGATCGTACAGGTGCTGGAGCCGGCGGTGTGGGGCGCGGCCTCCTTCGCCGCGACCAGCTTTAGTCTGTCGGTCGAGGGTCTGAGCGGCGGCGAGCTCGAGGTCTCGCTCGGCAGCGCCTCGGCGACGATCGCGCCTGGGGTGGGGCGCCGCTCGGTCGTGCTGACGACGGGCGCCGGCGACACTGGCCTCCTGTCGCTGCGGCTGAGCGCCAGCTCGGCGCCGGTGAGCTTCGCGCGGGTGAAGCTGGAGCTTGGCGCGCACGCGACGGGGTGGAGCCAGCGGCCCCGGACGGAGGAGCGGCGGCTCTGCGAGCACTATTACTGCCGCCTCGATGCCGGGCTGTTCCTCGACGCCTACCAGGCGGCGACGGCCTATCTGATGGTGCCGCTGGTGCTGCCGACCCGTATGCGCGCGCTGCCGGTGCCGAGCTATACGGTCACGAACGAAGCGAATATCTACGCTGGTGAGCGCTCGATCATTGCGAGTTCTCCCAGCCTCGCCGTCGCGACGATACGTGCGGCTGTGGCGGGACGGTGTTATGCCCAATTCAACGACATCGCTTTCCAAGCGGAGCTTTAGCCGCCCCCAACGCGCGGGCTTCAATCAGCCACGCAGCTCGGCTAAGAGGGGCTCTTCCCCAACCGAGGATGTCGTTGATGTGTGGCCTGTACGCGTCCGTGGGCTTCGAGCCTGATCCGGCGCGCATCGATATCATTGCCCATCGCGGGCCCGACGGGCGCGGCTGGGAGGTCTATGGCAGCGGCGCCGGGCCGGTGGCGCTCGGGCATCGCCGGCTCGCGATCATCGACGTTTCGGATGCCGGGCTGCAGCCGATGAGCGATGCGTCGGGGCGGTACCATCTGATCTTCAACGGCGAGATCTACAACTATATCGAGCTGCGCGAGGAGATGCGGGCGCGGGGCGAGGTCTTCGTCAGCGAGTCCGACTCCGAAGTGCTGCTGCGGGCCTATATGTTGTGGGGCGAGGAGGCACTGCCGCGCCTGCGCGGCATGTTCGCCTTCCTGATCTGGGACGAGCGCGAGAAGACGCTGTTCGCGGCGCGCGACCGTTACGGGATCAAGCCGCTCTATCTGTTCTCGACGCCGCGGGGCGTCGCCTTCGCCTCCGAGATCAAGCAGCTGCTCGGCCTGCCGGGGTTGAGCGGCCGGATGAACATCGCCCGGGTGCACGATTTCCTCGCCTCAGGCATGTCGGACCATACCGCCGAGACGATGTATGACGGCGTCATGCAGCTGCGGGGCGGCGAGTGCGCCACCGTCAAGGCCGGCAGCCCGGTGCTGCAGATCGCGATCCGGCGCTGGTATCCGGCGACCGCCGGCGAGCTGCATATCTCCGAGGAGGAGGCCGCGGAGCGCTTCCGCGCGCTGCTGACCGACTCGGTGCGGCTTCATCTGCGTTCCGACGTACCCGTCGGATCCTGCCTGTCGGGCGGACTCGATTCCTCGGCGATCGTCTGCCTGATGGCCGGAATGATGGGGTCGGGCGAGGGCGGCGCCAAGGTCAACACGATCTCGGCCTGCTATGCCGAGAAGAGCGTCGACGAGAAGCCGTTCATGGACGCGGTCGTGGCGCATGCGCACACGCAGCCGCACTTCATCTTTCCCAAGGCGGAGGATGTGTTCCAGCGCGCCTCCGACATCACCTGGCATCAGGACGAGCCGTTCGGCTCGACCTCGATCTTCGCGCAATGGTGCGTCTTCGAAGAGGCCCGCCGGGCCGGCGTCAAGGTGATGCTGGACGGGCAGGGGGCCGACGAGCAGCTCGCCGGTTATCACGGCGGCTTCGCCTTTCGTGTCGCCGGCCTGCTGCGTAACGGCAAGGTCAATACCGCGGTCGCGACATTGCTTGCCCGCAAGCGCGAGCTTGGGACGCCGCTGCTTGGGCAACTATCGATGGCGGCGATTGCGCTCATGCCGGAATTCGCTACAGCGCGCTTGCGCACTGCTTATCAGCGAGTGCAGCAGCGCGGCTGGCTGGATACGGCCGTGATACGCAAAGACGGAAACCCGGTGACCGCCAGTCAGGAAGGGCGACGACGCACCGGTCTTGATCCGATTGTCGATATCCGCTCTCTATGTCTGGGACTGACATACGCTACCAACCTGCCGATGCTATTACATTGGGAGGATCGCAATTCGATGGCGCATTCGATCGAGGCGCGCGTGCCGTTTCTCGATCACCCTCTGGTCGAGTTCTCCCTTGCACTAGGCAACGATCATAAGATTGAGGGGGCAAGCACGAAAACGGTGCTGCGTCGGGCGATGAAAGGGATCATGCCTGATGTCGTCATCGATCGCCGGGATAAGCTCGGTTTCGCGACGCCGGAGCAGGCATGGTTCCGCGGCCCGCTCAAGAACGTGGCAAGGGAAGGTGTCGAGAATACGCTGTCGCTCTATCCGGATCTGCTTAATGCGGATGCGGTTCGCACGAATACGGCACGTATGCTGGAAGGGCGGACGCCCCTGGATTTCTCGCTGTGGAGAATCATCAATCTCGGTATCTGGGGCCGACGGTTCGGTGTGAACCTTTGAGGCGTACGCGCATGACGGGGAGCGCGAGAAGTCGAGGATGGTGGCGTGCGGGGAGAGCATGCACGGTCTTGCCGTCCGCCCAGCCTGCTTGGCGGGCCAGGCCCTTACCGTCATGGGATGTCTGATCGGCCGATGATCTGATAGCGAGCCATTATGCTATTCAGCGGTCGCCGGGATGCGCTATGTCGCGAGAATAGAGCTGCTGCGGTTGCGCGACGAGGGCGCGCCGGAAGGGATTGCGGCTCAGTCAGACGCAAGCGATCACAGGAATCTCACGATGAAGGTCTTCATTACCGGTGGTTCCGGGCAGGTCGGTTCGACGGCTGCGGACATGTTCCTGGCGCGCGGCGACACCGTGATGTCGCTCGACAACTTCGCGACCGGCCGCCGTGACAATCTGCTCGACCAGGAGCGCCTGACGCAGGTCGAGGGCTCGATCGCCGATTGGGCGCTGGTCGATCGCCTGTTCAGCGAGTTCAAGCCGGACGTCGTCGTTCACACCGCGGCCTCCTACAAGGATCCCGAGGATTGGGAGACGGACGCGCTGGTTAATGCTGTGGGCGGCGCCAACATCGCCAAGGGCTGCAAGCTCCACAAGGTCGGGCGCCTGATCTATTTCCAGACCGCTCTGTGCTATGGCACCAAGCCGCTGCAGCAGCCGATCCAGCTCGATCACCCGATCAATCCGGTGAATTCGAGCTATGCCATCTCGAAGACTGCTGGCGAGAACTACGTCCAGTTCTCGGGCGTGGACTGGGTCACCTTCCGGCTCGCCAATGTGATCGGACCGCGCAACGTGTCCGGCCCGCTGCCGATCTTCTATGGCCGGCTCGCCGAGGGCAAGAAGTGCTTCGTCACACCCGCGCGCCGCGATTTTTGCTTCGCCGGTGACCTGGCGCGCGTGGTGCTCCAGGCGGCGGACGGCAGGGGCGGTGGCACCTACCACTTCTCCTCCGGCAAGGACGTGGCGATCAAGGAACTCTATGACGCCGTCGTCAAGGCGATGAAGCTCAACGACTATCCCGAGCCCGAGGTCAAGCCGCTGGGCCCGGACGACGCGCCCTCCATCCTGCTCGACCCGTCCCGCACCTTCGCCGATTTCGGCGATGTGAGCTTCACCCCGCTCGAGGAGATCGCCAGGCTCTCCGTCGAGCGCTGGGAGAAGGAAGGCGTCGTCGGCGGCTATACGCATCTCAAGGAAGCCCGCGCCGACATCAAGACCGCGGCGAAGGCCTGACACGATGCGGGTCCTGATCACCGGCGGGGCGGGGTGCCTCGGCTCGAATCTCACCGAGCGCTATCTCGAAGCCGGGCACGAGGTCCTCGTGCTCGATAACTTCGCGACGGGCCATCGCGGCTCGCTGCCGGATGGCCATCCCGGCCTCGAGTTGGTCGAGGGCGACGTCGCCGACAAGGTTCTGGTGGATCGGCTCTTCGCCGCGTTCAAGCCAAGTCATGTCGTGCACTCTGCCGCCGCCTACAAGGATCCGGACGACTGGCTGGAGGATACCCGGACGAACGTCGCGGGCACGATCAACGTCGTCTCCGCCGCCAAGGCCGCAGGAGTGAAGCGCTTCGTCAACTTCCACACGGCGCTCGGCTATGGCCGGCCGGAAACGCTGCCGATCCCGGCAGACGCCCCTGCCCGCCCGTTCACTAGCTATGGCATCTCGAAGCAGGCCGGCGAGAACTACCTCGCCATGTCCGGCCTGCCCTTCGTGTCGTTGCGGCTCGCCAACGTCACCGGCCCGCGCCTGGCGATCGGCCCGATCCCGACCTTCTATACGCGTCTGAAAGCCGGCAAGGGCTGCTTCTGCTCAAAGACCGTGCGCGACTTCATCGATATGGATGATTTCTTCTCGGTGATGGATGCTGTCATGGCGGAGGATGCGCCGAGCGGCGTGTTCAACGTCTCGACCGGCACCGGACATACCATCAAGGAGATTTTCGACATCGTCGTCGACCATCTCGGCATCACGCTCGCCGAGCCGGTGCCCGAGGTCGAACCTGGCGCCGACGACGTGCCGGCCGTTGTGCTCGATCCCTCGCAGACGATGACGTGTTTTGGCTGGAAGCCGCGCTATGATTTCGAGCAGACAATCCGGCGTATGCTCGCCTGGTACGATCGACACGGCGTCACCGCAATATACAGCCACCTGAAGGCGCCGCCCGCAAAAGGCTGAGCGCCGGTTCGCGCCACTTACCCTGCACTCGATCGATGGAAACGACTTCACCATGAGCGAGAGTTTCGCCAACAAGAATGTGCTCGTGGTCGGCGGTGCCGGCTTTGTGGGGTCCAATCTGGTCAAGCAGATCCTGCGCGAAAAGCCGCGCAAGCTGGCCATCGTCGATAACTTCCTCTCGGCCGATCCGGTCAATGTGTCTGACGACCCGGTCGTGAAACTCGTCTCAGGTCCGATCACGAGCGAGCGCATCCTGCGCGAGCTCGATGATGACCTCGACTATGCCTACCATCTCGCCTGTTTCCATGGGAACCAGTCATCGATCCACGATCCGCTGATGGATCACGAGAACAACACGCTGACCACGCTGAAGCTGTTCGAGCGGTTGAAGGACATCAAGACCCTGAAGAAGGTCGTTTATTCGGCCGCGGGGTGCGCGGTAGCGGCAAAGACCTTCGATGGTGCGACGGCTACCGGCGAGGATGCGCCGGTTTCCCTGTTCCACGATAGTCCGTATTCGATCTCCAAGCTGATCGGCGAGATGTACGGCAACTATTATTTCACGCGGCATGGTCTGCCTTTCGTGAAGGCCCGCTTCCAGAACGTCTATGGCCCAGGCGAGATCCTGGGGGCAGGGCGCTGGCGTGGGACGCCGGCGACGGTCTGGCGCAATGTGACGCCGACCTTCGTCTGGAAGTCGCTGCACGGCGAGGCGCTGCCCGTCGAGAACGGCGGCATCGCGACGCGTGACTTCATCTTCGTCGAGGACATGGCGCGGGGCCTGATGGCCTGCGGTCTGAGAGGCGAGCCAGGAGAGATCTACAATCTCGGCTCAGGGGCCGAGGTCTCGATCCGCGAGCTGGCCGAGCGCATCAATGCGGCCACGGGTAGCGCGACGCCGATCGCGCTGACGCCCGCGCGCGACTGGGACAGGTCGGGCCAGCGTTTCGCCTCGACCGACAAGGCCCGCGAGAAGCTCGGCTTCGTCGCCGAGGTGCCCCACGAGGAAGGCATTCGGCGAACCGTCGAATGGACGAGGGCGAACAAGGACACCATCGTTCGCTGCATGCTGGGGCACGTGCACTTCCTCCCGGAGCTTAAGCGCTATGCCTGACACCGGTAGAGCGTTCACGCGCGGAGCGGCCGCAGGAGGTCCGTGCGTCTGGATCATATCCTATACTCCGGCTTCGGACGAGCCGCGTCTGCTGCGGCAGGCCTGGAGCTATCGCGAGGCCGGCTGGAGTGTCGTCGTCGCGGGCTATGACGGCGCATCTCCGCGGCCGCCCGGCTGGAACTATCTGCGACTGGATAATAGCTGGTCCACCGGTGGCCGTGTGCAGCGTGCGGCGCTACGCGCCCAGCGTTCGTTCGGGCGTCTCCTCTATCGTGACCTACGGGGCATTCCGGGGCTCGCTCAATGGGGCGCGCGACTACATTGTCAGGGGCTGCCTAACTGGCGCCGGCACGGGCAGGAGATTTTGCAGACCGCGCGAGCCAATCCTGACCTGCGCCCGAATCTCGTGATTGCCCATGACCCGCCCACCTGCGCGGCCGCAGTTGCATTGGCCGAGTGGGCAGACGCTGCCTGGATGATCGACGCCCATGAGTATGGCCGCGGTCAATATGCGCACGATCCTAGCTGGCTGGCGGACGGGCGCTGGCTTGCCACGGCGCTGCAGGACTATTATTTTGCGGCGGCCGACGCGGTGACTACCGTCTGTGACGGTATTGCCGACCTGCTCAATGTTGAGCAGGTCCTGCGTCGCCCAGTCACGGTGATCCGTTCGGTTCCCTTCGCGCAGCCGCAGAAGTTCCGACCGTGCGGCGAGCGCATAATGGTACTCTACCATGGTATCGTGTCAGAGGATCGCGGGCTGGAGGAGGCCGTGCGTTCACTGCCGATGTGGCGGCCAGAGTTTTCCCTGCTCATCCGCGGAAATGGTGATCCGGCGGTTGCGCTCCGCCTGCGAGAGCTGGCGCGGGATCTGGGCGTGGCCGACAGGCTCAGGCTCGAACCGCCCGTGCCCTTCGGGGAAATCGTTCCGGCTGCCAATCGCGCGGATATCGGCTATTTCGTGCAGGGAAACTTCTCCCCGCAGAAGCGCTTCACGCTTCCGAACAAGTTCTTCGAATACGTGATGGCTGGACTTTGTCTATGCGTGGCGGATTTGCCGGAGATGGCTGCGCTCGTGCGGCGCCATGACCTCGGTACCCTGGTCGACAGTACCGATCCGTCGGCTATTGCCAAAGCCATCAATGGACTGACACCCGCGCGCATTGATGCCGCTAAGCAGGCGGCGATCCGGGCCTCTCAGGAGTTGACCTGGGAGCGCGAGCAGGAGCGACTGCTCCTCCTCGGCGAGACCATCCTAGCCGAGAGACGGAGCCGTATAGGTTCCACAGTCACCGGGTAAGCTGGAACATAACTTGCCGGAACTCGCCCTAAGGCAAGCGCTGCTTGAGATCGCGGCGATCCGGATAGTTGATCAGTACGGCCCGGTGAACGCCTTTGTAGATGAACAGGCTGCCGGCGGCGACGGCGGAAGCTCCTCCCTCGTTCACGGCGATGCCGAGATCGTCAAGCGAGCCCGCGCCGCCACAGGCAATGACGGGGACCGAGCAGCGTGAGGAGACTGCCTTGATCAAGGCGGCGTCGTAACCTTTCATCACGCCATCGCGGTCGATGGCGTTAACGAGGATCTCTCCGACGCCGAGTTGGCCAAATTGGGCGATCTGATCCGGCAGGGACACGGAACGCTTCTTGGAACCGGAATGGGTGTAGAGCTCATAGCGGCCGAGAAGGGTCTTCTTGACGTCAAGGCAACCGACCACTGCCTGCGCTCCGTAAACGCGCGAGGTCTCTGCTAGAACGTCGGGATGGTCGAAGGCGGCGGTGTTGAAGATGACCTTCTCGAAGCCGAGCGACAGGATGCGCTGCACCTGCTCGAACGTGGTGATGCCGCCGCCATAGGCCATCGGCATGAAGGCTTCGCCCGCGATCTGCTCTAGCATGTCGAAATCAGGACCGCGACCGGCCGGGGTGGCCGAAATGTCTATGAATGCGAGCTCGTCGACCTCCTTCTCGTTGAATATGCGCACGCTATTGATCGGATCGCCGATATAGCGCGGGTCCTTGAACTTGACGGTTTTGTAGAGCCCGCTGTTGCGTAGCAGCAGAACGGGGATCACGCGCGTCTTCATCGGATTTCCTGACGGGGCTGTTCTGATGGCCGAATGAAGCGGAGGCGGGGCTTAAGAATCGGCAAAGGCCTTGAGTATCGCCAGCCCATGGCGCAGCGACTTCTCGGGATGGAACTGGACACCGGTGATGTTGTCGCGGTTGACGGCGCAGGCATAGGGAAAGCCGTATTCGGCGACAGCCAGGACCCTCTCCTGGTCGGCAACGTCGAAATAGTAGGAATGGACGAAATAGAACCGGGACTCTTCGTCCAGCGACGCAAAAAGCGGGGACGGGCGGCGCGGTGTCACGGTGTTCCAGCCCATATTGGGCACGCGCAAGCCGGGGCGATCGGGGAAACGGCGGCACACCATGTCTATCCAGCCCAGCCCGCGGGCTCCTTCAGCTTCGTCGCTGGAATGGCCGAGCAATTGCGCGCCGACGCAGATGCCGAGCACCGGGCGCTTGGCCTCGAGGGCGAACCATTGCAGCGTGTCGTAGAACGGCGCTGCTCGCAACTCTGCCGCGCAATGGCCGAAGTTGCCGACGCCGGGCAGAACCAGCTTGGCCGCCTCGCGGATCTCGCCTGGATCGGAGGACAACCTGGCATCTGCGCCGGCCTTGCGCAGCATGCGCTCGACCGATTTCAGGTTGCCTACTCCGTAGTCGGCGATCACGATCATCGCTTGTCTTCTCCCAGCGCGGGGAACGAGTACCCCGCGGGTTTTCCTAGCGCATGACGCTGCATATCGCGAGATGATCGAGTCGGGTTCCGAGCCTGGCGCTGGCCGCAGGTGGCGCCGCCTGCTTGCCTGGCCCTCTCGGGACGAGAGGCAGGCGGGCGACTTGGCGAACCGTGGTCATGATGGCATCAATATGCTGGTCAATCGCCCGAACGCGCAGCGAGAAACTGAACGATCTGCTCGGCCAGCGTATCGACGTCGATATTGCTCGTGTCCAGGCGCAGTTCCGGCGAGTCGGGAGCTTCGTATGGGCTGTCGATTCCGGTGAAGTTGACGAGCTTGCCGGCCTTTGCCTTGGCGTAGAGGCCCTTCGGATCGCGCTCCATGCAGACCTTGATCGGCGTGTCGACGAAGATCTCGATGAACTCGTCCTCGGCGACCAGCCCCCGCACGAGCTCCCGTTCGGCCTTGAAGGGTGAGATGAACGCGCAGATGACGATCAGTCCTGCATCTACGAAGAGCCGGGCCACCTCGCCGGCACGCCGGACGTTCTCGACACGGTCTGCCTCCGTGAAGCCGAGATCGCGATTGAGGCCATGCCTGAGATTGTCGCCGTCGAGCATGTATGTATGACGCCCAGCCGCGTAGAGGCGTCGCTCCAGGGCCTTCGCAATCGTCGATTTTCCGGAGCCGGACAGACCGGTAAACCAGATGATCAGCGGCTTCTGGCCTTTCGATGCAGCATGGGCTGCCTTGTCGACGGCCAGGAACTCGCGGCGGATATTGGTGGCGCGCCGCAGTGGGAAGTCGATCATGCCCGCTCCCACCGTCGCGAAGCTGAAGCGGTCGACGATGATGAACGAGCCCGTGGCGCGGTTGTCGGAATAGGCGTCGAGGGCGAAGGCCTTGGCCGCTGCCAGATTGCACATGCCGATCTCGTTGAGCTCGAGCCGGCTGGCGGCAAGGTGGCTGAGCGTGTTGACGTCGACCTTGTGCTTGATGGCCGTGACGCTGACGGGCAGCCATTGCGTTCCAGCGCGCATCAGATAGGAGCGGCCGGGCAGGAGCGCTTCCTCGCTCATCCAGACGACATGGGCGGCGAACTGATCGGCGAGATGTCCGGGCGCGTCAGGGGCGACAAGCACATCGCCGCGCGCGATATCGATCTCGCGGTCGAGTACCAGCGTGATGGCGTCGCCGGCCTCGGCCGCTCCGAGGTCGCCTTCCGCCGTCACAATCCGTGCCACGCGCCCCGTCGTACCTGACGCCGCGACAGCGAGGGTATCACCGGCTGCGAGGCGGCCGGACACGAGCGTTCCGGAGAAGCCGCGGAAGTCCGCGTTCGGCCGGTTGACCCATTGCACGGGGAAGCGTACCGGCGCCTGCGCGGCGTCCGCTCCTCTCGCTGCGTCCTCCAGATGGGAAAGCAGCATCGGACCGTCGTACCAGGGCGTTCGGGGTGAGGGCGCCACCACATTGTCGCCATGGCGCGCCGCGAGCGGGATGGCGGTGATCTCGGCGAAGCCCATCGGTTCGGCGAAGCGCAGGTAGTCCGCGACGATCTCGCTAAAGCGGCTCTCGTCGAAGTCGACGAGGTCCATCTTGTTGACCGCGAGTACGATGTGGCGGATGCCGAGAAGCGAACAGATGTAGGAGTGCCGACGCGTCTGTACGAGTACGCCCTTACGGGCATCGACGAGGATCACCGCGAGATCCGCGGTCGAGGCGCCCGTCGCCATGTTGCGGGTGTACTGCTCGTGCCCGGGCGTGTCGGCGACGATGAAGTTCCGCCTCGGCGTCGAGAAATAGCGGTAGGCGACGTCGATGGTGATGCCCTGCTGCCGTTCGGCCTCGAGGCCGTCCATCAGCAAGGACAGGTCGATCTCGTCTCCGATGGTGCCATGGGTGCGGCTGTCGCGGGCCAAAGCGGCGAGCTGATCGTCGAAGATCGACGCGGTTTCGTAGAGCAGGCGGCCGATCAGTGTGGATTTACCGTCATCGACGGAGCCGCAGGCCAGGAAGCGCAGCAGGTCGCGGTCGGCGGTAGGTCGTGGCGCGCCCATCAGAAGTAGCCCTCGCGCTTCTTCTTCTCCATCGAGGCGTTATCGTCGCTGTCGATCAGCCGGCCCTCGCGCTCGGACGTGCGGGCGGCGCGCATTTCGGCGATGATCTCGGGTAGGGTCGAGGCTTGGGACTCGATCGCTCCCGACAACGGGTAGCACCCCAAGGTGCGGAACCGGACCGAACGCACCTCGACCATCTCCTCCGGTGCGAGCGTCAGCCGGTCGTCATCGACCATGATCCAGGTGCCGGAGCGGCGCACGACCGGACGTGGCTTGGCGAAATACAGCGGTACGACCGGGATGTTCTGGTCAAGGATGTAATCCCAGACATCGTATTCGGTCCAGTTGGACAACGGGAAGACACGCAGCGAGGTGCCTGGACGCAGCTTGGTGTTATAGAGTGACCAAAGTTCGGGGCGTTGCTGCCGCGGATCCCAGCCGTGATGCTCGTCACGGAAGGAGAATACCCGCTCCTTGGCCCGACTCTTCTCCTCGTCGCGCCGGGCGCCGCCGAAAGCTGCGTCGAACCCGTGCTTGTCGAGCGCCTGCTTCAACCCTTCGGTCTTCATGACCTGGGTGTGCAACGCCGAGCCTGATCGGATCGGGTCGATGCCGCGTGCCGCCCCCTCCGGATTGATGTGGACGATCAGGTCGAGTTCGAGCCGGCGCGCCGTCTCGTCGCGAAACGCGATCATCTCGCTGAACTTCCACGTCGTGTCGACATGCATGAGGGGGAAAGGCAGTCTGCCCGGAAAGAATGCCTTGCGAGCGAGATGAAGCATCACGCTCGAATCCTTCCCGATCGAATAGAGCATCACCGGCTTGCGGCACTCTGCAGCGACTTCGCGCAGAATAGAGATCGCTTCCGCTTCGAGATGTTTCAGGTGAGGCTGCAAGCTGGAACTCTTCGGCTGAGCTGCAAGTCAGGATCGGCAGTGCCGAGACGACTTGGTCGCGGCTCGGCTCTTGTTCTAGTGTCGGATACGGTGTCCTGGTCGCGAGACATGGCTGGTAATCCGCGCTGATCCCGTTCCCCTGACCGATCGACCGGGCCGCCCGGAGCTAGGGAAATTTGAGCGCCGCGTCAACGGCGCGGCGCCGTGTCGTCTTCCTTGTCATCATGCGCTGATAAGCCGCCGGTGCCATCGACCCGGATGACGATACCGGAACATCAGCCGGCGATATGGTCGGCGATCAGCTCTACAATGCGCTGAGATGCGCGGCCCTCGCCGTAAGCCTCGATCTTGCTTCTTGGTGTGGCGAAGGCCTCCGTCGTCCAGAGCCTGTTCCAGCCAGCTTCAATGGTCTCGACCCACTCGGTCTCGTCGCGCAGCGTAATGCAGGGAACGCCATGGAAATAGGCTTCCTTCTGCAGTCCCCCAGAATCGGTGAAAACGCCGGTAGCGTGGTGGACGAGTTGCGTCATGTCGAGATAGCCCAGCGGGCCAAGGAGCGTGATGCCGCGCGGGATCGCGAGCCTGTCGGCGATCAACTTGCGGGTCCGGGGATGGAGCGGCATCAGGATGGGGGTCTGCCTGGCGGCTTCCCCAAGCCAGGCGAAGACACGCGTAAGACGATCGGGATCGTCGGTATTCTCGGCACGATGGATCGTGCTGACCGCGTAGGTCTTCGGGGCGACGCTCAGGGTCTCGAGGATCGTCGAGCGTTGCGCCGCCCGCTCGATCGCCGCCAGCGTCGTGTCGTACATGACATCGCCGGTGGCGTGGACACCTTCGGTGACTCCTTCGTGCGCGAGATTGTCGATGGCCGTCCGTGTCGGGCAGAACAGCAGCGCGCTCACATGGTCCGTGACCACGCGGTTGATCTCCTCCGGCATCTTACGGTTGAACGAGCGCAGGCCCGCCTCGACATGGGCTACGGGAATATGCAGCTTCGCCGCGGCGAGTGCTCCGGCCATTGTCGAATTCGTGTCGCCATAAACGAGGACCATGTCCGGCTTCTCATGAAGCATGACGGCTTCGAGCTTTTCCAGCATTCGGCCGGTCATGGCGCCATGGCCGACGCTATTGATGTCCAAGTTGTGCGTCGGCGCGGGAATGTTCAGTTCATCGAAGAAGATGTCGGACATGTCCGCGTCGAAATGCTGTCCGGTGTGGACCAGGATCTCACGGATGCCTTTCGCGGCGAGGGCGTGGCTGACCGGCGCAGCCTTGATGAATTGTGGCCGCGCGCCGACGACAGTCAGGATTTTCGCCATGAGTTCTCCGCGTCACCGTTCCAGCCGATCGGCCCAAGTCGGGGGGCTTATCGGCATAGAAAACCGGCTTTTGCAATAGAGGCGAGTTGGCGGGCGACAGCGCTCGGCTCGGTCCGGCTCTGCCGGGGCGGCGCAGCCGCTCATGTCTCAGCGCAGCCATCTGCGAAAGGACCCGGCTGAAGACGAACGTAACGGCCCCGCGGCAATCATCTCCTGAACGAGGCGCTTGACGTTCAGAAGATGAACGCACTATGGCTCAACGCCGCAACGGAACTTTTCTCCTCATGCTGTCTCCCTCCCGCGGCGAAGAGTCGGACGCCCGCGTCCTGCTCAACCTGCTCAACTCAGTCGAGCGGGATGGTTCTCAGTCGCAGCGCCGTCTTGCTGCGGAGCTCGGTATTTCCCTCGGTCTCGTCAATGCGTATCTGCGACGCTGTATCAAGAAGGGACTGATCAAGTCGCAGCAGGTGCCGGCGCGACGCTATGTCTACTATCTCACTCCGCGCGGGTTTTCGGAGAAGACCGGACTGGTCGTCCGCTATCTCTCCCATTCATTCGAATTTTTCCGGCAGGCCAAGGAAGATTGCGCAAGCCTGCTAAGGCAGGCTCATGCCGAAGGCAGGAGCAGCATCGTCCTGATCGGAAAGTCGGACCTTGCTGAAATCGCGGTGATCTGCGCGATGGAGTTCAATATTCGCATTCTCGCGGTCGTGGATGCGGCTTCGGCCGAGAACTGCCGCTATATGGGCGTGCCGTTGATCGCCGGGCTCGACGATCTGGCGCAGGAGCCGGATGCTTTGCTAGTGACTGATCTGCGGCAGCCCCGTGCTATGTACGACGCGGCCTGCGCGCGCTATGGCCGCGATCGGGTCATGGTCCCCAGGCTGCTCTATCTCGATCCCGGCCCCTCGCCGGAGGTCAGGTCATGAAGGTTGCAAGGAAAGCCCGGCGGCGTACGGGGCGGATATTGCCGCGATCGGCAAACGGGACATCAATCGAGATGAGCGAAGTTGGCCGAGGATGAGCGGGCGGATGAAGAAACTCGGTTTTTGGGGCGGTCTTGCCGCCACTGCGCTGGTGAGCGCCTGGCTGGCCGGCGTGCTCACCGGGAGCGCGCATGATGCGATCGCGACGTTCCTGCCCTTGAGCCGGGGCTTCCTGCCGTCGACCGGGCAACTCTTCGTCATGGCGCTCGCTCTGCTCCTGACGGTTGTGGCGACACGGAATTCAATTGAAACGTACAGGCATGCCGCCTTGCGCCGCTCTGCCCGGGTTTGTGTAATCTGGGCGGTCGGCGCCGTCCTCATTTGGCTGGCGATGCAGTTTTTTGCCGGAGCGCTGCACGGCCTCGACACCGTTTTCCCGCTGCTCGCCGGTGCTGTGCTCGCTACGGGCCTCGTCTGCTTGCGCCTCGTCCTGCCCGGTACGTCGCAGGCCGTATATGTCGTCACAGCGCTCGTACCCTTCACGCTCATCGTGCTGCTGCAGGGATCGCTGGCTGCACGGTTCGATGATTTGGCTCGCAATCTGGCGGCCAACTCTCTGGAAGGCCTTCTTGCCTCCTCCCTCGTCCAGCCGCTGACCTTCGCCGTCGCCTGCGCTGCGTCCGCCTTGGCACTGCGCGGACGCATCATGCCAGGCGCCGATATCGGGGTCCTATTGGTGAACCTCGTTGCCTGGGTGTTGGCGGCACATCTGGCCTGGATCGTCCTTCTGTTCGTGTTCGGCGTCGCCGACGTGCCGCGATGGCTACCGATCTTGACCGCGCTCGTGATGGCGCTCACCGGAATCGTCGCCGCGGCCGTTCGACTTGCGCGCACGCCGGACGGTCTTCTGGCGGGAGTGCCCGGTGGCGATCAGGGCACTGCTGAGGTCGCTCTCGTCACGTCGCCGCCCGGTGACCACCGGGCTTGGCTGATCGCTGGCGACACGACCGCTGCCCGGGCAGTTAAGCATGGCCGCGCTTTGGCGGCCCAGGGATGGAACGTCGTCTTTTGCAGTGCCGGCAGTGCGCCGCAGGCTGCGTCCGGTTGGACATGCATCCGGCTTGCGCCCCCCACGCATATTCCGAACAGGATCCGGATGATTGCCAGCTTGGCGGAGGCGGTGGGCCTCTTCTTCGCCCGAAGCGGCGGTGAGCGGCTGGCGGGCTGGGGCGCGCGTCTCGCGCGTATCTGCCGGCTCGATTCCGCTCATCAGGATCGCGAGTTGCAGCGGCTCGCCGCGAAGCATCGAGAGCTCAGGCCCGATCTCGTCATCGCTTTCGATCTGGACGGTGCGCGTGGCGCTCACAACCTCGCGCATAGTATCGGTGCCGCTTTCGCGATCGACCTCGTCGATGAGCCGGCGAGCCAGTTCGACCACGATTCCGAATGGGCACGCGACGAGAAGCCCGTTATCGCCCGCATTCAGAAGCACTATCTCAGCCGCGCCGACCTCGTTATCGCTTCAAGCGAGGGGCTCGCCGAAGCCCTCGCGGGTGATGCGCCCCTGAAGGGCGCGCCCATCGTGATACGCGACCTGCCGCCGAACCAGCCGCAGGAGTTCCGTGCCGTCGGCGAGCGTATCAAGGTTCTCTACCAGGGAGATCTGTCGCGTCCTCGCGAACTCGCGGCCGCGATTGAATCGGTGAAGCTCTGGCGGCCCGAATTCGAACTGATCCTGCGCGGCGAAGGGGATCCGGCCCATATCGCCGATCTCAAGCGCCATGCCGCCAGGATGAACGTGGCCGATCGGGTGTCTTTCCAGCCGGCACGACCAGCAGACCCTGTCGCTGCTATGGCGAGCGCCGATGTCGGGTTCTTCAGTTACGGCCTGAGTGCTGCCCGGCGTCGCTTCCTGCTGCCGGCCGAGCTGTTCGGGTATGTGATGGCAGGGTTGGCTGTCTGTGTCAGCAGCCTCGATGAGGTCGGCAAAATCGTTATGGCAGGCGACATCGGCAAGCTTATCCAGGGGGGGGCGCCGCAGGACATAGCCGTCGCTGTCAATGCACTGAACCGCGAGAACATTGAGGCGTATAAGCGCGCTTCGCTGAGGGCGTCGGCGAAGTTGAACTGGGACGTCGAAAGTATGCGCCTAGTCGATGCGTGCCGCCAGACCGTTTCACGGCATCGCTCCTGACCTGCAACGCATGCCGCCCGATCACTGATCGGCAACAGCAACCGATAGGGCATTCCTCGTGAACTTTCTGCTCAGCCCCTTTCAGTCGATCTGGCGGCACCGCCGGATTTTGCTGCTCACCTCGATCCACGAGGTGCGAACACAATATGCCGGCTCGTTCCTCGGGAGCGCCTGGCTTGTCATCGGGCAGTTGATGGTGCTGGCGATCTACGCGACCACATATGTCGTGATCTTCCGGATTCGCCCAGTGGACATGACCGTCTACGAGTACATCCTTTATGTGTTCTGTGGCCTGACCTCATTTCTGCCGTTCTCCAACGGCCTCTCCGCTGGGTCGTTGTCGCTTGTCGCTAATCGTACCGTGCTCCTAAATACGGTGTTCCCGGCAGAACTCATTCCGTTCCGCGTCGTGCTGGTGGCAAGCGTCGGCATGCCCGTGGGCTCGCTCATTTTGCTGTTCGCGGATCTAGGTCTTAGCCAACTCGCTTGGACGACCTTGCTGGTTCCCGTGGTTATGGTGCTCCAACTCCTGTTCGTGGCGGGCCTGGTCTGGATGCTGTCGCTCGTGGCGCTGGTGCTGCGCGACGTGCAGCACATGATCCAATATGCGACCATGATGCTGGCCGTTATCACACCCATCGCGTATACGCCGCCGATGGTGCCGGATGCGCTCAAGATTCTGATATACGTCAATCCGCTGTCCTATTTCGTGATCAGCTTCCAGTATCTGATCATCCTGAACAGGTTGCCGGAGTTGAAGATCCTGTTGCCGATGATCGCGTTGAGCCTGACATCTTTCTGTCTCGGCTATTTCGTCATCCGCCGCGCGAAGGGAGCATTCTATGACTATGCCTGACCTGTCCGCGCCCGCAGGAGCGTCTCAGCAATGATTGTCTGCGTCGATTGCCGTAAACCATTGCCGGAACAAACGGCCCGCTGCACGGCGTGCGGATGGCAGGCGCGGATGGAAAACACCGTCCTGAATTTCCTCAGCAGCAAAGACCGGGCTAGCGAGGAGACGTCAGAGTACATCGAAACCTACGATGCGCTGGCCGAGCGGAACCTGTCCCGGCCGGTCGAGGCCAACGACTATGTCGAAAGCCTCGCGATCGGTTGCGCGCAGCAGATCGGGTCGGTCGAAGGCAAGGATGTGTGCGACGTCGGCTCGGGCCGCGGCTTCTTCGTAAAGCTCATGCTGGAGGCCAAGGCGCGTTCGGTGACGGCCGTCGATATCGCGGCGCCCGCGCTTGCTAAGGTCGCCGAGACGTATGGCGTCCGCTCTCTCATGGCCAACGCCGAAAATCTCCCGTTCGAGCGCGAGTTTGACGTGCTGGTGGCGACCGACATCGTCGAGCATGTCCTGAACGTGTCGAATTTTCTCGTCAGCGCGAACTGGGCGTTGCGCGACAACGGCCTGCTGGTGGTTCGCGTCCCCTATCTGGAGAACATGATTGGCTACTCGAACTTCTTCGGGCTGCCGATGCACTACACTCATCTGCGAACCTACGATAAGCGCCTGATCGTCCACACCGTCGAAGACGCCGGCTTCAAGGTCGAGCGAGTCTTTTATGACGGCTTTCGGTTCGATTACATGAACCGGTTCTGGGACCGCGTGCCGGCTGTGAAGGCTTGGCTGCAGACCGTCATTCGCGACCGGTATGGACGAGGCAACATCACCAACCTGAACAAGCTCATCTGCCACATGCTCATGAAGCCGATCGAGGTGGGCGTCGTCGCGCGCAAGGTGAGCCACATTGATGCGCAGGACTACCATGCGGATCTCAAGGAGTTCTACGAGAACCGCAAAAGCCGCACCCCGGTGAGCGGCGAAGCGCAATGACTTCGCTTAAGGCCTTGCCTCCGCGTGATCTTATCACCTCGGAGAAGCACGAAGTGGCGATCCGTCTCGCTGACGTGTCGAAGAGCTATAGGCTATACGGCAACCCGAGTGATAGGCTGCTGGACCAGCTCAACTTGCGGCGCTTCATGTTCTGGCGCGGCAATGATACGGACTACCAGCTCTTCAACGCGCTGAAGGACGTCAATCTGACCATTGGTGCGGGCGAGCGCGTCGGCATCATCGGCCGCAACGGCGCCGGCAAGACGACTCTGCTCAAGCTTATCACCCAGAACTTCGAGCCAACTGTGGGGCGGGTGGAGGTCAACGGATCGGTGCAGGCGCTGCTGCAGCTCGGTATAGGCTTCCATCCAGAGTTCTCTGGATACGAGAACATCAAATCCGCGCTGAATTACAACGGGCTGGTCGGTGAGGAGCTGCAAGCGGCGCTCGACGACGTTATCGATTTTGTCGAGCTCGGTGACTTTCTTCATCAGCCGATGAAAACCTATTCGATGGGCATGGGCGCACGCGTACAGTTCGCTGCCGCGACCGCGATCCGGCCTGATATCCTAATCGTCGACGAGGTCCTCGGGGCCGGCGATGCCTATTTTTCGGCAAAGTCGGCCCATCGCATGGAGCGGCTGACCTCGGCGGGTTGCACGCTCCTGCTCGTATCCCATTCGACAGCGCAGGTTCTGCAATTCTGCCAGCGTTGCGTCTTCATGCATGAAGGAAAGGTGCGCGAGGACGGTCCGGCCCTCGAGGTGGTCAAGCACTACGAGGAATACATCCAAGAGTACACGCAGCGCGAGCGCCGCCGCAACGAGCAGGCTGTGGCGGGAATGAAGTTGCCACAGGCCGAGCCCGCTGCGGGCGAGGGGGCTGCGCCGCCGCAGGATGTAACGACGCCCGCCTGGCAGGCAGACCAGCTGGCGACGCTGTTGATGGAACAGCCGGCGGTAGAGAGCGGAGTGGCCAAGCAGCGTATTTCCCGCTGGGCTGCCGAGACCGGTCTCAAGGTGAAACGGGTCGAGGTGCGCGATGAACATGGCCTTGTCAGCCATCTGCTGCAGGCTGGCCGTCCGTGCTCCATCGAGATCGAGATCATTGCTGAACACGATGGAGATTTCTCGGCACGGTTAGTCGTGCTGATAATGTCCCTCTCCGGCGTGGGGGTCGTCCGCCATCTGAGCGACGAGATGCATTTCTCGCTCAAGCAGGGTGAGACCAGCCAGGTCAACATGAACTACGATGCGCTCTTGCTCGCGAATGGCGACTTCGTGTTCTCCGTTGGCCTCTTCAAGCACTATGACCCTGACGGAAACTCCAGTGCCGTCCGCTACGACCTGCTGTCACGCAGCTTCAACCTTAAGGTGATGCCGGTCGAAAGAACCGAGTCGGGGCTCGTCAACCTGCCCAGCCGATGGGTTCAGGAGCGGAAGCAGTGAACTCGGCTGGGTGCGACGACATGTTCTCCGTGCTTGAGGAGGAGATGTTTTCTCTGGTGGGGGAAGGTGCTGGCGCAGCCGCGCCGGGGCCGATCTTCATCCTGGGAGCGCCGCGAACCGGCAGCACTATCCTCTACCAAATGCTGGTTGCCGGATATGAGCTTCCCTACATCTCGAACGCGACGAACGGCATGTTCGCCGAAACCCCGATCGTCGGTTTATCGCTGCAGGCGCCTTGGACGCGTTTCGACCGCATTCTGGCCCGCAGCGCCTATGGGAAAGTCGAAGGGGCGATGCAGCCGTCCGAAGGCTCGGCGGTGATGCGCCGCTGGTTCGGCGGCGGCCATCCGTCGGAAATCGTCAGTAGCGAGCCGCTGCCGAGTGCGGCTGCGCACATGCAGTCGACATTCGCGGCTGCTTCGGCCCTGCTCGGTAAGCCGGTGGTGATCAAGAACGCTTGGAACTGCTTTAGGGTCGTCGCGCTCGGGCGCCTTTTGCCGCAGGCCTCCTTCGTTTGGATCCGGCGGGACATCGCTGCAAGCGCGCTGTCGGATCTCGCTGCGCGATACGCGACGAAGAACGATCCCAATGAGTGGAATTCGGCGACGCCGCGCAATATCGAAGACTTACGGAAGCGCCCCTATTGGGAGCAGGTCGTCGAGAACCAGTTCGAGTTTTCGCGCGCCATTTCGGAGGCCTTTGCCGCGTTGCCGTCAGCGCGGTGCACCGAGCTCTGGTACGAGGATCTCTGCGCCCGCCCGGCCGAGACCCTTGGGTTGCTGGCGGCGCATCTGTCGCTTCAGGAGGATGTAGGCATCAGGCGCGTTCTCGATGTCCAGGAAGGCGAGCGAGCCAGCAGGCTGAGCCCGGAAGACCGCTCGAGAGTGCTGGACTATGTTTCGTCTCAGCAGGAGCGGCTGGCGTCCTGCCGCCGCGAAACCGCCGATGCGTGAGGTCTCGGCAATGCATCGCCTCGGCAGCGAGCTCCTCGATGCCTTTGCAGGAAGGGACGGGATCGTGAGCATTCTCTCGCGCGCGCCGGAAGGCGACGCTGCGCTTGGCTGCCAGAGATGGCTGCTGGCGACACCCGCCAAGCGCTACGCGGCGCATGTTCTCTATGGGGACCTGTTGGCGAGCGAGGGCTTGCGAATCCTGGATGTCGGAGGCGGATTGACGACGCTGACACGGACGCTCGCCGAACGGCACGATTATACGCTCGTCGACATTATGGCTCATGACAGCGAAGCCTCGATTTCCGCTTTTCTCGCGAGTGCGCCCCCCTTCAAGGTGATCAAGGAAGACTGGTTTTCTGCCATCGGCGACGAAAGGTTCGACGTCGTGATCGCCGCCGACCTTTTTCCGAACGTCGACCAGCGGCTCGGCCTGTTCCTTGACCGGGTGCTGCCGCATTGCGGACAGGTGCGGCTGTCGCTGACCTACTACAACGAGCCGCGCTTCTATCACACCCGGCGGATCGACGCCGATGAGGCGCTCTGCATGCTTGCATGGGATGGCCAGCAGATTGCCCGCACGCTCGGGCGCTATGCAGATCGTATCGAAAAAGCCGATTTTGATCTGTTCGCCGTTACGTCCGACAGCGTCTTTCCTAACAAAAGGCAGGTCTGCCTGCTGACATTGCAGGGCTCGCAGCCTTCTCACGTCGGAGCAGCAGTGTGATCACGCGCGGAGCCTTAAAGGTCGTCTTTTTCGGCGACTCCATCTGCTATGGGCAGCTCGTGCCACCGCATCTGACCTGGGTTACGCAGATCGCGGCGCGCGTCTACGAGTTGAGGATCGCCGGCGATGCCAACCGGATCGTGCTGGCCAACGTGTCAGTCAGTGGCGACACGACGCGGCAGGCCCTCGAGCGCATGCCCTATCATGTCCAGTCCAACGGGGTCGATCTGTGCGTCGTCCAGTTCGGGCTGAACGATTGCAACCACTGGGCCTCGGATCGCGGGCTTCCGCGCGTCAGCCCGGCTGCCTTCGCGGCCAACTTGCGCGAGATCGCCGACCGGGCGCATAATTTCGGCGCGCGCCGCGTGATCCTGCACACCAACCATCCGACGACGCGGGACACGGAGGTGATGGCTGGAACGTCCTACACCTATGAGTCTCAGAACCGGCGCTACAACAAGATCATTCGCGAAGTTGCCGCGCAGGCGCCGGATTGGCTATCGGTCCATGATATCGAGGCGATGTGGGACGATCACATGCGCGCATCCGGTACGTCGCTGGCATCGCTCCTCCTAGAGGACGGACTGCACCTGAGCGAACGCGGGCATCAGCTCTATTTCGACCTGACCTGGCCGCGGATCGAGAGCGTTCTCCGGCGGGATTTCGGCGCAGCTTGAGGCTGACCGGGTCGAAATCTGACAACCTTTACCAAGGAAAGCGCATCCGATGTGTGGTATTGCCGGCCTTGTATCGCTCGATGGAACGCCTGTCCCAGGAATCGACCGTCGCCTGGCGGTGATGAATCGGTTGATTTCGCACCGCGGGCCAGACGGGCAGGGCAACTGGAAGAACGAGCGTGAGTCGTGCGGGCTGACGCACAGGCGGCTCGCGATCATTGACCTGTCCGCCTCCGGTCATCAGCCGATGGTGGCTCCGAACGGGTCCGTCGTGACCTATAACGGCGAAATCTACAACTATATCGAGCTGCGCGAAGAGCTCGCGGCATCTTGGGCGTTCCGCTCGTCGTCGGACACAGAGGTCATCCTCGCGGCCTATGCCAAATGGGGCACCGAGTGCCTCTCGCACCTGCGCGGCATGTTCGCCTTCGCGATCTGGGACGGCGATACGCTGTTCGCCGCGCGCGACCGCTTCGGTATCAAGCCGTTCTACTACACGGTGGTCGATGGCACGTTCTATTTCGCCTCCGAAATAAAGGCCCTGCTTCCGATCCTGCCGGAGGTGTCGACTGATCCCGAGGCGCTCGCCGACTATCTGACGCTGCAGTACACGCTCGGCGAGAGCACGCTCTTCAAGGGCGTCCGCCAATTGCTGCCCGGCCACGCTCTGACGGTGCGAAACGGCGCGATCAAGGTGAGCCGGTACTGGGATGTCCGCTACGAGATCGACTGGAGCCATACCGAGAGCTGGTTCCGCGAGCGAATGCAGGAGCTGGTCGCCGATTCCGTGAAGGTCCACCTGCGCTCGGACGTGCCGGTCGGTGCCTACATCTCCGGCGGTATCGATTCGAGCCTCATCGCCGAACTGTCGGCGCGTGAGCCGGCATCTGGCAGGATCGGCTTCCACGGCAAGTTCATGAGCCATCCGGGGTACGATGAAAGCCACTATGCGCGTGTTGCGTGCATGGAAAACGGCACCGCCCTGCATGAGCTGGAAATTACGGCTAAGGACTTCCAAGACAATATCGCCAGGGTGATCTACTGCCTCGACCAGCCCGTTGCAGGGCCGGGATCGTTCCCGCAGTACATGGTGTCGGGCCTGGCGGCTCAGCACGTCAAAGTGGTCCTTGGCGGGCAGGGCGGCGACGAGATCTTCGGAGGTTATGCGCGCTATCTCATCGCCTATCTCGAACAGTCGCTGAAGGCGGCGATCGACGGAACGTCCCGGAACGGCAATTTCGTCGTCACGCCAGAGTCGATCATTCCCCATCTCACCGTGCTCCAGGAATACAAGCCGCTTGTCGGCCAGCTGTTCTCGAAGGGCCTATTCGGCCCTCTCGATGAGCGCTATTTCCGCCTGATAGATCGCTCCGCCGACATGGCGGGCGAGGTCGACTGGGGCGCGCTCGACAACGGCGCTGTGTTCGGGCGCTTCCAGTCGATCTTCAATTCCGAACGAAACGTCCGGAAGGAAGCCTATTTCGACTCGATGACGCATTTCGACTTCAAATGCTTGCTGCCGGCGCTGCTGCAGGTCGAAGACCGGATGTCGATGGCCCATGGCCTCGAATCCCGCGTTCCCTTCCTCGATCACAAGATCATCGAACTGGCAGCTTCCATTCCCGCCAACATCAAATTTGAAGGCGGGCAGATGAAGCATTTTCTGAAGACGACATTCGCTCAGGACATTCCGCAGGAGATTCTCCAGCGACGCGACAAGATGGGATTCCCTGTTCCGCTGAAGGAATGGTTCTCCGGCGATCTCAAGCCGTTTATTTCGGACCTGTTCCTCACGCAGAAGAACAAGCGCCGCGATTTTTTCAATTCGGCGCAAATTCTGGCCAACTTCGAGAATGCCCCGCGATTCTCGCGCAAGATCTGGGGGCTCCTAAGCCTCGAGCTCTGGCAACAGCAATTCCACGATCGTGCGCATGATTACCGCCGTATGCTCGACGACGGGGGCGACGATTTGAGCCCTGTTTCGCGGTAGGCTTCTCGATGCGCCGCAATATCCTCATTCTCCACAACGTTCCCGACCTAGCGCGCGGGCGCCTGAGCACGCTCGACTACATCTTTGCGTTCGAGCGCTATGCTCCCGACAACAACTATGCCTATCACCAGATTTCGAAGCCGGTACCTGCGGAACTGCAGCGGCTTTCTTGGGATGCGGCGATCTTCGACAGTACGTCTCTGGGAACGGTGACCCTGCGGCCGCGCAATCGTTTTATCGCGATCCGGGACAGCCTCCGCTTCCTGCGTGACAGTGATGCGCTCAAGCTGGTGTTCCCGCAGGACGATGCCACGCACAGCGCATTGCTCGACCAGTTCTTCGCCTGGCTGAAGGTCGATGCGGTTTACAGCGTGAGGCCGCATCAGCGAGAGCTGCTCTACCCTATCACCTCGCAGCGTGCGCGCTTCTTCTCGGTCCTTTCGGGCTATGTCGATGACGCGGCGGTCGAGTCAATGCGCTCCTTCGCCAAGCCTTTCGACGAGCGTCAGTGGGTGGTCGGCCAGCGTGTGCTCGCGCATCCGGCCTGGGGAGGAAGCCTCAGCCTGCTGAAGAGCCGGGCTGCGGTGGTCATGAAGGAGGAATGTATCCGCCGCGGCATTTCCTGCGATGTCTCGACGGATCCCAACGACGCCATTATGGGCAAGAACTGGCACCGCTTCCTGGCGGACTGCCGCTTCGTCGTGGGGGCGGAGGGCGGCATGAGCGTCTGGGATCCGTACGGGACTATCAACGACGCCGTCGCAGACTATAGCGCTGCTCACCCCGAAGCGACGTTCGAGCAGATCGAGGATGCGTGTTTCCCCGGCCTGGACGGCGTGTTCGAGTTCCCCGGGGTGGGCCCGCGGCTGTTCGAGGCGGCTGCGGTGGGATGTGGTCAGGTTCTGGTCGAGGGCGAGCATCGCGGCCTGGTGCGCCCATGGGTCCATTATATCCCGCTGAAGCGCGATTTCTCGAATTTCGACGAGGTGTTCGCCGCGATGGCCAATCGCGATCGCGTGCTCGATATGATCGCTGCGACCCAGCAGGACCTCGTGGCATCGCCCAAATTCCGCTACAAGACGATGGTCGACGATGTTACCGGCTTTATCGACAGCAATTCCCGCCGCACGGCAAAGCCGACGTCCAAGGCTGCATTCCAACGGCTTGCCCTGGCCTCCTCGGCCAAGACGGCAGATGATGCTCCGGTGGAGACGGTCGCCCTTGCGGAGACCGGACCAGAGAGTGGTGAGCCAGGACGCGATGGCGATGCGAGCGCCGCGGCTGATCCTTCGGCCGCTATGGCGCCTGCGGCTGCACCGGAATCCGCAGCCAGCTTCGAGGGGCCGCCAGCCCCTGACCAAGAATGCGTCCATGCAGACACGTCCGCTGCGATGGCAGACACGGTTTCGCCGGCTCACAATGTCGAGGATGGCGAAGTAATATCTCCAGATCCCTCCATCGGTGACAACATAGCGCTCGTTACGTCTGTGGATCAGCCTGAAGTCTCCTCCGAAGCAAAGGGCTTGCTCCATGCGGGCTCGGGTCTAGCCGTATCGTTACGATCGATGTTCATTCGGCGCCTTGGCTGGATCGCTGCCATTGGCGCATTGGTCTTTGCCTATCCGCTGGGCCGGGTGATGCAGCAGAGCTTTGCTCCGGTCCTTGGCATATCGTCGCCGCCGCCGACGCAGATTTGGAGCGTGCTGATCCTGTCTTATGCAGCCACGTTGGTCGCGCTCCCGGCTCGCTGGCGGCCGTCGACGATGGATTCGACGCGGCGCGCGATCGTCGGTGCCGTGCTGTGGGCGGCTGCTGGCTATTGTTTTGCGATGACAGCGCTGTTCCTCCTGCAGGGTGCAGAGGCTGTCGGCGTCGAGCGGTGGCCGCTGATCTTCGCTTCGCTGGCGTTGCTGGTTCTCGGTGTCCTGAGCGTGATCGGCGTCGCTACGATCCGCTTTATATCCGCTTTTCCCGGCTCGCTGGCGGGTCGTTGCGGCATCCTGTCGATCCTTGTTGTGGGGCTGGTGGTTTTCCTGCACCCTCTCGATGGCGCGGGCTACGGCTCCGCCGCACTCGCGGGCCTCTTCATCGCGATCAACTGCATCCTGTTCTACCTGCTCGTTGTCAGACGCCAGGCCAGCTTCCTTCGTTATATCGCATTGGCCGGGCCAGCCTGGATCGTCGCGGCGCATTGCGGGTGGATTGCGGCCGTCATCACCTTGAGCGATGCGCAGCCCGCGCGCTGGCTGCCGATTGTAACTGCAGCGCTGCAATGGACGATAGCCATCGCCTTGCCGGTCGCTATCAGGGTGCTGCATCTCATCCGCTCGGGAACGCTGCTCTATGATCCCGAGCTGCTTGCCCTTCCGGAGAACCATCTCGAGTTACAGCGCTCGGAAACATCGGGGCGACGCACCGCATGGGTTATCGCCTATAGCGGCGTTTCCACGGAGCCGCGCCTGATCAGGCAGAACAAGGCGCTGCTCGACGATGGCTGGCGGGTCGTCGTTTGTGGTTACGAAGGACGCTCACCGCGTCCGCCGGAATGGGATTTTATCCGGCTGGCGATGGGGGCGGCCTACCGGCCTTATGTCTTTGCCTTGTTCTCGCGCTTGAACCGCCTCGGCCGAGCGATGTCCAGGTTTGGCAAGCCCGGCAGGAAGCTTTCGCGCGCCGGAGCGCATCTGCGGCACTTCACCATACCGAGCTGGGCTTATAATCGCTCCGGGCTTGTCAGGATGTTGAAAGAGAATCCGGATCTCAAGCCGGATTTGATCATTGCGCACAACTACTACACCGCTGACATCGCCGCCGCGCTCGCGAAGGAGAGCGGCGCGAAGATCGTGATCGACGCGCACGAATATTCGCCCGGCGAGTACGCCTACGACGCTGCATGGGTGCGGGACGAGCGCCCCTATGTGGTTGAGATCGAAGGGCACTACATGCGGAAGGCCGACCTTGTCGTCGCCGTGTCGGACGGCATCGCCGAGATGCTGAACCGGGACTATGAGGTCAACCGGCCGGTGCTCGCGATCCGCAGCATCCCCTTCCGAAACCCGCAGCTGTTCCGGAGCGTGGGCGAACGCATCAAGGTTCTCTATCACGGCGACATATCACGCGGGCGATTCATCCATGATGCCATCGAGTCAATGCAGTGGTGGCGGCCTGAATTCGACCTCGTTCTCCGCGGCGGAGGGGATCCGGACTATATCGCGAGCCTGATCGAGAAGGCGCGTGAACTGAACGTGGCCCATCGGGTTCAGCTCGAGCCGCCGGTGGCATTCAACGATATCGTCCCTGCGGCTAACCTGGCCGATATCGGATATTTCAGCTCGGACAACTTCTCTGCCCAGGCCGACTACGTCTTGCCGAACAAGTTTTTCGAGTACATTCAGGCCGGGCTGGCGCTCTGCGTGACCGATCTCAAGGAGATGCGTCGCGTCACGCAACAGTTCAACCTCGGCAAGCTCATTCCCCAGCACTCGGCGCGGGCGATCGCGGATACGATCAACAGCTTCACCCGCGAGGATATCGAGGAATACAAATGGGCGGCGCTGCAGGCGGCGGAAGTCCTGAACTGGGAATGCGAGCAGGTGGCTTTCGTGGAGGCCTGCAACGCTCTTTTCATGGGAGCCGAACCTGCATCGAGCTTTGACCCTAAGGAGCGAGCCGTGGTGCAAGAGGCTGCGGTCCGCAGCTCTCGATAAGTAGCGCGGGAAATCGGACGTTTGGATGTGCTCACGTGAATAGCGGAATGTCGAAGATCATGGTGCTGCTGTTGGCCGTCGTCGCGTCAATCGTGGCGCTGCCGCTTGCCTCCGCCGTTCTGGCGGTGCTGCCGGCGGCTCCCCCGGTGCTCTGGACTGGCGCTGCCTGGATTGCCTTTGGCTGCGCGCATGTCGCGGCCTTCTTCGTCATTCCGCGGCTGCCGTCCGGATCGAACTCACTGAGAGCCGAGGTCAAGGCTGCGACGGTGTGGACCGTCGCCGGCGCCTGTCTGTGGCTGGTGCTGCTGTTCCTGATGACGGGCAGCGCCTTCGCAGGGATGAGCCGCTGGCTCACGCTGGTTGCGGAGGCGGCTTTCCTGGTGGCGCTGCTGGCGGGCCTGATGGCGATCAGGGTCTTGCGTTCTGCTGTGGGGGCTCTGGGATTCCGGCTGGCGCTGGCGGCGGCGGTGTCCGTGGTGGTCTCCTCTTTGGTCGTTGCTGTCGTGCCGTTCGGGGCGGGGCCGTACGCGCCCCTGATTGCCGCAGGCCTTCTGCTGGCGAGCAATGTCATTGCCTTCTATGGTCTCGTGCTGCGGCGGCGGCCGAGCCTCGTTCCCTATGTGGCGGTGGCCGGTCTGGTCTGGATCGTCGCGGCCCATCTCGTCTGGTTGGGGGCACTGTTCCTGTCCGGACAGACCTTGCCGCCTCGCTGGCTACCGGTGTTGACGACCGCCCTGCAGTGGCTGCTCGCCATCGGCGCCCCTACCGGGCTTCAGATCCTGCTCAAGGCGCGAGAAGGCACGCTCTTCTATGATCCGGCTCGCCGCGCCAGCCCGAATTCCGAGGTGCACGTCTTTCGTGGGACCGCGCAGGGAGCACGAACGGCATGGATTATTTCTTACGCGCAGGCCGCGAACCACCCGCGGGTCATCCGCCAGAGCAAGGCGCTGCTCGATGACGGGTGGCGCGTCGTCGTGTGCTCGAATGACGGCCATTCGGCGCGCCCGCCTGAATGGACTTTCGTGCGCTTCGCCGATTCCGAGCCGTATCGGGACCAGTATCGTCAGCTGTTGCTTGCGCTGAACGTGCGCGCGCGCACGCTATGTGCCCATGGTCCGCGCTGGCTGTCGCGCCTGGCGGCGCATGTCCGGCAGGAGACGATCAACAACTGGCGCTACAACGCCACATCGATGTTGGATGTCCTGCGCGAGAACCCGGACCTGAAGCCGGATCTCGTAATCTCACACGACTATTTCACTGCCAATGCCGGGTACAGGGTCGCCCGTGCCGCTGGTGCGAAATTCGCGATCGACTGTCAGGAATACGCGCCCATGCAGTATTCCTACGATCCTGAATGGCTGCGTTGGGAGCGTCCCTACATCGTCGAGATCCAGGACTACTATGTCCGCCGCGCCGATCTGGTCTTTACGGTCTGCGACGGCATTGCCGAACTGCTCAACAGCGAGCACAAGCTGAAGCAGCCGGTCGTGACAATCCGCAACGTGCCGATCAAGGAGCTCCAGCCGTTCCGTCCTGCCGGCGAGCGCATCAAGGTGCTCTATCATGGCGGGATATGGGGGGTGCGCGGTCTGCGTGAGACCATCCAGTCGATGCAATACTGGCGCCCGGAGTTCGATCTGATCCTGCGAGGGGACGGCGACGCGCCGTTCATCGCCGAGTTGCGCCAGCTCGCGCGCGAACTGGGCCTCGAAGATCGCGTCAGCTTCGAGCCGCCAGTCCCCTTCAACGACATCATTCCGTCGGCAAACCAGGCGGATATTGGATACTTCTCCTACGACGACTATTCGCCGCAGATTAAATTTGCTTTGCCCAACAAATTCTTCGAATTCATGATGGCGGGCCTGTGCATCTGCGTCAGCGATCTCGAAGAGGTGGCGAAGATCTGCGACGCCTATAAGGTCGGGCGCTTGATACCGAAGCATTCGCCCGAGATGATCGCCCAGACCATCAACAGCTTCACCCGTGAGGAAATCGATCGCTTCAAGCGCGCATCGCTCGCGGCGGCCGATGTGCTCAACTGGGACCGTGAGCAGCTCCTCTATGTCGGAGCTTGTAACAAATTGTTTGTCGGCAGCACGCGATGATTGCCGGTTCTGCGAACTTTTGGAGGCATTGCCGTGGCGCGTGACTGGGAACAGATCCAACGTACGTATCAGATCTGCACGCGCTGCGTGATGGATACGACCGACCCGGAGATCGCTTTCGATCACGACGGCATCTGCAATCACTGCACCGAGGTGGAGACTCGCTTCAAGCCACGCTGGTTCCCGGACGAGCGCGGCGTAGGCCTGCTCGGGCAGATGATCGAAGAGGTGAGGGCAAACGGCAAGGGCAAGCGTTACGATTCGATCATCGGCTTGAGTGGTGGCGTCGATAGCGCTTATCTCGCCGTCAAGGTTGCCGAATGGGGCTTGCGCCCGCTCGCCGTTCATGTCGACGCCGGTTGGAACTCGGAGATCGCGGTCAAAAATATCGATCAGATCGTGACGCGGGTCGGCCTCGACCTGCATACGCATGTGGTCGACTGGGACGAGATGCGTGACGTCCAGCTCGCTTTCATGCGGTCGAATGTTGCCAATCTCGACGTACCGCAGGACCATGCGTTCTTTGCGGCGCTCTACAATTATGCGTCGGCGAACGATATCCGCTATGTCATTAGCGGCTCGAACTACGCGACAGAAAGCATCCTGCCTGTCTCATGGGGCTATGATGCGATGGACGCGCGCCATCTCAGGACGATTCACGAGCGCTTCGGCACGATACCGCTCAAGACATTCCCCGTGGTCGACTTCCTGAAGTATCATTACACCTACCCCAAGAAGATGACAGTGCTGCGTCCACTGAATCTGATGCCCTACCGGAAAGACGACGCTATCGCTTATCTCGAGAAGAACTATGGCTTCCGCTACTATGGCGGCAAGCATTATGAGTCACGCTGGACCCGGTTCTACGAAGGCTATTTCCTGCCTGCGAAATTCGGGTACGACAAACGTAAGGCGCATCTCTCGAGCATGATCGTCGCGGGGGAGATTACCCGCGATCAGGCGCTCAAGGAATTGGAAAAGGCGCTGTATACGGATAATGAATTGCAGGAGGATAAGGCATTCGTCGCGAAAAAGCTCGGCATAACCGTGGCCGAGCTCGACGATCTTGTCGTGCAGCCGCGCCGCTATTATTGGGATTACCCCAATAATGAAGCGCGCGCGCGGCGTTTCCATGCGCTTCATGCCTCGCTTCAAAGGGTTGTCGGTCGCTTCTGAAGCGATTAAGCGCAGGTGGTTGCAAGCTGAAAATCTGCTTTGAGGCGCATGGGCTGTTGCTGGCAGCGAACATATCGCTCTCATTGCAGTTGTCATATTACTTGCCGGCAGACCGATTTTTGCCTCGCTGGGCTGGCATCTGTCAGTCGATGGCCTCTTTTGGCCATCGATCGTTTCATGGGCTCCTGCCGTCTTTGGAATCGAGCTATGGTGATACGGCCGAACGCGGAAGGCGTCCTGGCCGGCTGAACGACACGGACTTTTGAGGGCGATGAGCATCATAACCCAGGCTTGGAGCCCCGACGGCAAAGTGCGCGCCTATCGCATGTGCAGTCGTTGCGTCATGGATACCACCGATCCGGCGATCACCTTCGACAAGGACGGTGTCTGCAGCCATTGCCAGCGGTTCGAACTCCAGATCAAGCCGCATTGGAAGCCGACGCCGGATGGAGCGAAGGAACTAGAGGCGATCGTTGCGGCCATCAAAGCCGAAGGGCAGGGGAAGCGATACGATTGCATCATCGGTCTCTCCGGGGGGGTAGATTCGTCCTATTTGGCCGTTAAGGTGGTGGAGTGGGGGCTCAGGCCGCTTGTTGTGCATGTAGATGCCGGCTGGAACTCTGAGCTGGCGGTCAAGAATATCGAGCAGATCGTGACCAAGCTCGAGCTCGATCTCGTCACCTGCGTGATCGACTGGGAGGACGTTAAGGAGCTGCACCTCGCGTTTCTGCGGGCCGGTCTGGCCAATCAAGACGTGCCCCAGGACCACGCCTTCTTCGCCGCTCTCTACCGGTACGCCACCGATGCCGGTATCCGCCATGTCATCAGCGGTACGAATTATGCGACCGAAGGCGTACTGCCTCAATCCTGGGGCTATGATGCTATGGATGCGACGCATCTTCGCGCTGTTCATCGGAAATTTGGGACGAGAGCGTTGAATAGTTTTCCGATCATGTCTTTTTTCAAGTATTATTTTTATTTTCCTAAAGTACTTAAGATTAATGTCGTCGATCCTCTTAATTTTATTCCGTATGAAAAGCAGGAAGCTATTGATTATCTTGAAGCTAATTTTGGCTGGCGATATTATGGCGGAAAACATTACGAGTCGCGCTGGACCCGGTTCATGCAGGCGCATTATCTTCCCGCGAAATTTGGCTATGATAAGCGGAAAGCGCACTTGTCGAGCTTGATCGTGTCAGGCCAAATGAGCCGGGATTGTGCTCTGGCCGAACTTGCGAAGCCGCTATACACGGATAATGAGCTCTCCGAAGATATGGCCTTCGTCGCGAAGAAACTGAGCATCACTGTCGAGCAGCTCGAGGCCTTTATCGCTGAGAAGCCGCGCAATTATACCGAGTTTCCGACCAACGCCCTGCAGGTGAAATGGGGCTTGCGGGCTCTGCGTCTCATGCGGGCTCCCAGATGGCTCTTCAACAAGCTGCTGGCGCGGCGGTGAGAGCCGAGCTTTTTGGTGCGCACCATCCGATCGACCTTTCAACCGACTGACGATCCGTCCGGGCTGCTCGAGCAGATGCCGAGGCCAGTTGCATTTCGACAGCTTCGATGGGGCATCCTTTGACAACGGCACCGGCCGGTGGAGCGAGGCGGCCGCCGCGCATAGGCATCGTCTCTTTGTCGGCAATCCCCGACGATCCGCGGGTTCGGCGGCAGGGTGATCTTTTTGCCGCCCGGGGCTGGGAGGTTCATGCATTTGGGCTGCCTGGGGCGCTCTCGCGGGCGCCGGACTGGCCCATTTCGGCCCTCTCCAGCGCGGATTTGGACGATCAACCCCCGATTCTGGATAGTCAGGGCAATGCTCTGTGGGCGTCTCTAGGACGCAGCCGGAATGCGCGGCGTTTGCGGAAATACCTGCGGTTGGCGCAAGCGTGGATCGATAAGCGCCGCATGTCCGAGGCATATTGGGCGGTCGATCCGCGCTTCGCGGCCCTGTACGATCTGGCTAGGCACTGGAGGGCCGATATCTGGCTGGCGAACGACTGGAACATGCTTCCGATCGCCCAGCGGATCGCGCGGCAGCAAGGCGCTCTCTACGCCTATGACACCCATGAACTCGCCATGGACGAATATGCCCATCTCCGGCGCTGGCGGCTTCTCCAGAGACCCATCATTGCTGCGGTGGAGCGAAAGGGTAGTGCAGGCGCCAGCGTGACGAGCTGCGTCTCGCAAGGCATCGCCAATCACCTGCAGCAGTTCTATGGCCTGCGGGACAAGCCCCTTCTGATCCGCAACATGCCACACTACCGGGCATTTCCGCTGCGTCCTTGCGGCGAGACGATAGAGGTGCTCTATCACGGCGTCGTCTCTCCGGCGCGCGGACTGGAAGCCTGCATCGAAAGCGTTGCGCTGTGGCGGCCGGAGTTGCGTTTGACTATTCGCGGCTCCGGTCCGGCAGACTACCTTGCAGCGCTGCGCGAGCGGATCGAGGCGGCAGGTCTTGGCAAGCGTATCGTGCTCGCGCCGCCTGTCCCGATGATCGAGCTTGTGGAGGAAGCGGCCCGCTTCGATATAGGCTTGTTCGCGTTGCCGAGCCATTCGCAGCAGAACGTACATGTTCTGCCGAACAAGTTCTTCGAATACACCATGGCCGGCCTTGCGCTTTGCGTCTCCGACCTGCCGGAGATGACGGCTCTGCTGCGGCAGTACGATCTCGGTCGGCTGGTTCCCGAGGTTACTCCGCAGGCGATCGCGGCCACGATCAACGGCTTCGACCGGGTCGCCATTGATGCTCACAAGGCCAACGCGCTCGCTGCGGCAAAGGTTCTTAACTGGGAGGCGGAGGCCGATCGTTTCTATTCGGCGATCGCACGAGCCGTGCGCGCAGCCGACAACTGAAATACGTCTGACACGGGCAGATCGCCCGCGTGGTTCGCCTACGCTGACGGGGCCGTCCGCGACCACTCGCCGGAGCAGCGCGCCGAGACATCGTCCTATATGCGCTATACTGTGTGAGCGACCCTTGCGACCAAGGTCAGAAGCTTGCCGCTTTCTGCCTGGAAATTCAGGATCTTCGCGCACCCAAGTGCAGCGCGTTTGTAAGAGTTGATGTCGGCGGCGTGGAGGCCGGTAAAGCAGGCGGCGATCGCCTGCGGCGTGTCTTCTCCGAGCAGCCGGCCGCAGTCGGTGGGCTCGATCACCTTGCGGATCTCGGGGAGGTCGCTGCTGACGATCATCAGCCCGGCCTGCATGTACTCGAAGATCTTGTTCGGCATGGCGAAGCGCGCATGCGTGGTGCTGTTCGCGAGCAGGAAGATGCCGATGTCGGCGGTCGCGGCAGCTGCGGCGACGACGTCGCCGGGGGCGACCGGCGGTTCGAAGGCGATGCGGTTCGCCTGGCCGCTCTGGGCGGCCAGCGTCTGCAACTGGCGATCGTAGCCGCCCTGGGCCGGGCCGCGGATCACCAGGCGCATGCTCTCGGGCCAGGCCGCGACGCTCTCGATCAGCGCCTCCAGCCCGCGCCGCGGCACGACGACGCCGTGATAGAGCACGGTGATGACGGAGCCTGTCGGGCGGAAGGGCGTGTGCCGGTACGGCGGCATGTTGGCCACCACCAGCGGCGTCTGCGGGAGGCGATAGCGCGTCGCCAGCGCCTCGGCGATGCCGGGGCTCACGGTCATCACCGCGTCGACGCGGGCGATGCCGCGGCGCTCGATCTCGCCGACATGGCGCTGCGCCAGCAGGCGCCAGCGGGCGCTGTCGGCGAACTCCTCGCTGGCGAATTCGTGGCTGTCGTAGATCACGCGGGCGCCGAGCCGGTCCTTGGCGGCCAGCGCGATGGGCAGGGCGCGCCAGTCATTGGCGATGACGAGGTCCGGCCGGAAGGCCAGCAGGGCGCGGCGCGCCGCGAGCCTGGTTATCGAAAGCCAGTAAAGGGGGGCTGCGGTCGCCGGCAGCCAGGTCGCCGGCGCCTGCCGCGCCGCCATGCCATAGCGCACGCGCCAGTCGGCGCCGGGGCCGGGCAGGGTGGTCACCTTGACGGGCGGCGTGTCGGGCAGCGGCGCCTGGGCGAGGATCTCGACGGTGTGGCCGGCCTTGGCCAGCAGTGCGGCATGGCGCAGTACGCGCGAATCATGGCGCAGCGGCGAGATGCAGAGCAAGGCGATGCGGCTCACGGGGCGGGCTCCGCCGGCTTGCCGCCGCTCGCGGGCAGCGTCCGGCGCAGCACGGTGTCGATCTGGCGGCCGCGCTGGTGCCAGCTCGCCTCGCGCTCGACATAAGCCGCGCCGCGGGCGCCCATGGCTTGCGCCTGCGGATCGGCGGCCAGCGCCGCCACGGCGGCGGCGAGCGCCTGTGGGGCCGCCGGGGGCACGATCAGCCCGGCGCCGGCGCCACGCACCAGCTCGGCCTGGAAGGGCAGGTCGCTGACGATGACGGGGATGCCGCAGGCCATCGCCTCGTAGAGCTTGAGCGGGGCGACGCCTGAGGCCGAGCGCCCATCTTGGTCCTCGATGACGCAGAGCGCCGCCAGCGCGCCGCGCAGCACGGGCGGCACGTCCCCATAGGCTTGGCGGCCAAGCCAGAGCAGGCGCCCGTCAGCGGGGACGCCGGCGAGCCGCTCGCGCTCAATGCCGTCGCCGACGATGACGAGGCGGACGTCGCGCGGCCAGCCCGGGTCGGCGAGCGCCGCCAGCATGGTGCCGATGCCGTGCCAGGCGACGAGGCCGCCGACGAAGGCGACATAGCGCCCCTCCAGCCCGGCATCCGGCCCGTCGGGGCAGAAGAGCGTGGTGTTGGCGCCGTTGGGCACGACGCTGACGCGGTCATGGCCGGCGAAGCGCCGGGCCCAGTCGGCCAGTCCGTCGGTGACGGCGAAGAGATGGTCGGCCCGGCGATACTGCGCCCGGTAGAGCCAGGCGAAGAGCGGCGCGAACAGTTTCAGCGCGGGATAGGTCACCCCGATATCGGCCGGCGTGCCGTTGATCTCCTGGAAGACCGGCTGGCCGAGCCGGCGCGCCCACAGGACGGCCGGCAGCGCCATGAAATGCGAGCGGACGAAGAGGGCGTCGAAGCGCGGGAGATCGCGGATCAGGCGGAGCTGGACGCGTGCGTAGCCGGCGAGGCGGCGCGCATAGGAGGAGCGCGCGCTGGCGCCGCCGCTGGTCGTGGCGAAGAGCTCGACCGCCCAGCCGGCCTCGCGCAGGCTGGCGACGATCTCGTCGATATGCGTCTGGGAGGCCTGGCCGGGTCGCGGCGTCTCGAGCGAGAGATAGGCCAGCCGCGGCCGGCCGCTCATGCCTGCGCGGCCGCCGGTGCCTTCAAGGCCTCGCGCACGGCCGCAATGATGTAGTCCTGCGTCGCCTCGTCGAGATAGGGATGCATCGGCAGCGAGACGACCTCCTGCGAGGCACGCTCCGATACCGGCAGCCCGTTCCCGGCGACGGGATAGTCCTTGTAGGCGGTCTGCTGGTGCAGCGGCTTGGGATAATAGATCGCGGTTGGCACGCCCTTCTCCTTGAGCGCGGCCTGGAAGGCGTCGCGCCGGGCGGCGTCGATGCGCAGCGTGTACTGGGCCCAGGTCGAGACGCATTCGGGCATGACATAGGGCGTCACCGCCACGTCCTTCAGCGCCTCGGTATAGCGCGCGGCGACGCGCTGGCGCTTGTCGAGCTCCTCGGCGAAGACCTTGAGCTTCTCGAGCAGCACGGCGGCCTGCACGGTGTCGAGCCGCGAGTTCAGGCCGACGCGGACATTGTCGTACTTGAACGAGCCCTTGCCGTGGAAGCGCAGCGAGCGCAGCAGCGCGGCCTTATCGTCATTGTCGGTGAGGATCGCGCCACCGTCGCCATAGCAGCCGAGCGGCTTGGCCGGGAAGAAGCTGGTGGTGGCGAAGTCGCCGATCGCGCCGGCGACGCGGCCCTTGTAGCGGGCGCCGAAGCCCTGGGCGGAATCGGAGATCAGGGCGAGCTCGTGCCGGCGGCAGAACGCCTCGAGCGCGTCGTAGTCGGCCGCCTGGCCGAAGAGGTCGACGGCGATCAGCGCGCGCGCGCGCAGGCCGTGCTTGGCCGCGGTCTCGATCGCGGCGGGCAGGGCCTTGGGGTCGATGTTGTAGGTCGCCTCGTCGATCTCGGTGAAGATCGGGGTGGCGCCCATCCAGGCGACGACCTCGGCAGTGGCGGCGAAGGTGAAGCTCGGGCAGAGCACGGCGTCGCCCGGGCCGATGCCGAGCGCTTCCAGCACCAGGATCAGCGCATCGGTGCCGTTGGCGACGGCGATGGCGTGCTTGGCGCCGCAGAAGGCGGCGAGCGCGGTCTCGAACTGCTCGACCTCGGGGCCGAGGATGTAGTTGCCCTCGCGGACGACCTTGAGGATCGCGTCCTCCATGGCCTGGCCGATATGCTGGCGCTGGGCCTTGAGGTCGATGAACTCGATCACGGGATGCGCGCTCATCAGCGGATCTCCTCCAACGTGTCCGGCCCGGTCTCGCTATAGCGGCGGCCGGTCTCGGGGCAAATGAGGTCGGGGCCGAGCCTGGCGCCGTTATGGCTCATCCAGCCGATGCGGCGGGCCGGGACGCCGGCCATCAGGGCGAAGTCGGGCACGTCCTTGGCGACGACGGCGCCGGCGGCGATGAAGCAATAGGCGCCGAGCGTGTGGCCGCAGACGATGGTGGCGTTGGCGCCGATGCTGGCACCGGTCCTGACCAGGGTCTTCCGGAACTCGGTCTTGCGGTTCAGGAAGGCGCGCGGGTTGTTGACGTTGGTGAAGACGCAGGAGGGGCCGCAGAACACCCCGTCCTCCAGCACGACGCCGTCATAGAGCGCGACGTTGTTCTGGACCTTGCAGCCGTCGCCCATGGTGACGCGCGGGCCGACCATGACGTTCTGGCCGAGCACGCAGTCGCGCCCGATCACCGTCTCGCCGAGGACGTGGACGAAATGCCAGACCTTGGAGCCTGCGCCGATCGATACCCCGTCGTCGACATAGGCGCTCTCATGGATCTTGACGCCGGGAAAGCGGGGATCGTCGCGCATTTCCGTGGCGGACATCGGCGCTAGCCTCTCAGATACTTGTCGACGAAGGGATGCCGCTCGCCGCCGGAGACGATCGGCGCGTGGCGGAACTCCGAGACCACCTCGACGCAGAAGCGCACATCCTCAAGCCCGTAGCCGCGGCCGGCGAGGATCTCCTCGTAGCTGCGGGTGTGCAGGTCGGTGAAGCCTTCCGAGAACTCGACCTCCTCGCCATCGAGCGTGATCGAGCGATAGGTGGTCTTCTTGCCCTTGACGCCGTCCGGCAGGTCGTCGGCGTCGACCGAGAGGAACCAGCGCACATCGGCCTTCTCATAGGAGAGCAGGCCGCCGGCGCGCTCGCCCTGGCGCAGGCTCGCGGTCTGCGACTTCAGCGGGCCGAAGACATAGGCAAGCATGTCGAAGAAGTGCACGCCGATATTGGTGGCGACGCCGCCGGACTTGGATTCGTCGCCCTTCCAGGATGCGTGATACCAGCGGCCGCGCGAGGTGATGTAGGTCAGGTCGACCGCATGGCGCTTGTCGGAGGCGGCGATGCGCTCCTTCAGGGCCTGGATGGCCGGATGCAGGCGCAGCTGCAGGATGGTGTTGATCCTGTGCCCGGTCTGCTGCTCGATCTCGGCCAGCCCGTCGATGTTCCACGGGTTCAGCACCAGCGGCTTCTCGCAGATCACGTCGGCGCCGGCGCGCAGGCCGAAGCGGATATGGGCGTCGTGCAGGTAGTTGGGCGAGCAGACGCTGACATAGTCGAGCTGCTCGCCGCGGCGGCGCAGCTTGTCGACATGACGGTCGAAGCGCTCGAACTCGGTGAAGAAATGCGCCTGGGGGAAATGGCTGTCGATGATGCCGACGGAGTCGTTGGGATCATAGGCGACCTTGAGGTCGCCGCCATTCGCCTTGATCGCCGTCATGTGGCGGGGCGCGATGTAGCCGGCGGCACCGATGAGCGCGAAGCTTGTCATGATGATACTCGATCTCGTCCCGTCGCGCCGGCGGGGGCCGGCGCGCATCCGGGATCGCTCAGGCCTTGAAGACGTTGTCCGCGGTGATGCCGGCGCGGGCGCAGGCATTGCGGGTGTCGATCACGAGCTTCGAGCCGGCGACGATCGCCGCATAGTCGACATCGTCGTGATCGGTGGCGATCAGCACGGCGTCGTAGCCGGCGAGGGCGGCGGCGTCGACCGGGGCGCTCTTGCGGCCGGTCAGCTCGGCATGCTCGCGGGTCGGCGGGATCACCGGGATGAAGGGGTCGTGGAACGCGACATGGGCGCCGCGCTTCTCGATCAGCTCGATCAGCTTGAGCGAGGGGCTCTCGCGCATGTCGTCGATGTTCTTCTTGTAGGCGATGCCGAGGATCAGGACCTTGGCGTCGCTCAGGTTCTTGTGGCCCTTGGAATCGAGCAGCCCGGCGAGCTGGTCGACCACCTGGTAGGGCATGCGCGTGTTGATCTCGCCGGCCAGCTCGATGAAGCGTGTGGCGATGTCGTATTCGCGCGCCTTCCAAGTCAGGTAGAACGGGTCGATCGGGATGCAGTGACCGCCGAGGCCCGGGCCCGGATAGAAGGGCATGAAGCCGAAGGGCTTGGTCTTGGCGGCGTCGATCACCTCCCAGACGTCGATGCCCATCGCCGCGTAGACGGTCTTGAGCTCGTTGACGAGGGCGATGTTGACGGCGCGGAAGATGTTCTCGGTCAGCTTCACGGCTTCGGCCGTGGCGGTCGAGGACACGGCGACCGCCTTGACCACGAGCTGGCCGTAGAGGGCCATCGCCATGGCGAGCGCGTCGGCGCCGTCGCCGCCGACCACCTTCGGGATGGTCGAGGTGCCGAAGTCGGGGTTGCCCGGGTCCTCGCGCTCCGGCGAGAAGGCCAGGAAGAACTCCTCGCCGCTCTTCAGGCCGCTCGCCTTCTCGAGGATCGGGCGCATCACCTCGTCGGTGGTGCCGGGATAGGTGGTCGATTCCAGCACGACGAGCTGGCCCTTGCGCAGCCGGGTGCTGATCGCCTCGGTGGTCTTCACCACATAGGAGAGGTCGGGCTCGCGGTACTTGGTCAGCGGGGTCGGCACCGCGATCAGCAGCGCGTCGGGCTCCGCCATCCGGCCGAAATCCGTGGTCGCGACGAAGTTCCCGGCCTTGGCGCCCTCGATGATCAGGTCCATCGGGATGTGCTTGATCGCGCTGCGGCCTGCGTTGAGATCGTCGACGCGGCGCTGGTCGATGTCGAAGCCGATGACCTTGATGCCCTTGCGCAGGGCGGCGAGTGCCAGCGGGATGCCGACATAGCCGAGGCCGACGATGCCGATGACGATGGAACGGTCGTTGACGCGGTCGATGAACTGCTGCGCGGCTGGCGAGGTCACTTGGCGCTCCGGTGATGGGTCTGCGACACCGGGGTGAGGCCCGTTTCGTCGGCCCGCTTTTTCCAGACTTACTAAACTACGTCAATATCCGGCCATTTACACCGCCACGGAAAGTACTCGCTTTCTGTCCGAACGATGACGGTCAAGCCCCGCCCGGGGGCTGTTCTCTGCGAATATTTGGGTGCATCGGGCGCGGCGCGGCCCTTGTCGCCGCCGCGCCCGGCACGATTCAGTGGATTTCGGGCTCTGCGATCGGCGCGGTTCCCATCAGATAGTCGAAGTCGCAGCCCTTGTCGGCCTGCTGGATATGGGCCGCCGACATGCGGCCATAGCCGCGGGCGTAGTCGCGGTCCGGCGGCGTCCAGCTCTTCAGCCGCTCGGCGATCTCGGCGTCCGTCAGATTCACCGAGATGCTGCGGGCCTCGACGTCGACGCTGATGATGTCGCCGGTCCGGACCGCCGCCAGCGGTCCCCTGACGTAGGCTTCCGGCGCGATGTGGAGCACGCAGGCGCCATAGCTCGTGCCGGACATGCGCGCATCCGAGAGCCGCAGCATGTCGCGCACGCCCTGCTTCAGCAGCTTTTTCGGGATCGGCAGCATGCCCCATTCCGGCATGCCGGGCCCGCCGACCGGGCCGCAGTTCTTCAGCACCATGACGTGGTCGGGCGTGACGTCGAGCGTCTCGTCGTTCACCGCCTGCATCATCGCGTCGTAGTCCTCGAAGACCAGCGCCGGCCCGGCATGATTCAACAGGTGCGGCTCGGCCGCCGAGGGCTTGATCACGCAGCCGCCCGGCGCGAGGTTGCCCTTGAGCACGGCCAGCCCGTTGGCGGTCGAGACCGGCCGGTCGAGCGGGCGGATGACGTTGTCGTCATAGACCTTCGCCAGCGCGATGGTCTCGGCGATCGGCTTGCCGGTGACGGTCATCGCGCCGGTGTGCAGCCGGCTCTCAAGCTGCTTGAGCAGCGCGGGCAGGCCGCCGGCATAGAAGAAGTCCTCCATCAGGAAGTCGCCGGAGGGCCTCAGGTTGGCGATCACCGGCACGGTGCGCGAGACCGCGTCGAAATCGTCGGGCGTCAGGTCGACGCCCGCGCGGCCGGCCATGGCGATCAGGTGGATGATGGCGTTGGTGGAACCCGCGACGGCCATGTGGACGGTCAGCGCGTTCTCGAAGCTCTGGCGCGTCAGGATGCGCTTGGGCGTCAGGTCCTCCCAGACCATCTCGACGATGCGCTTGCCGGAGGCAGCGGCCATGCGCGGATGGGCGGCGTCGGCGGCGGGGATGGCGGAGGCGCCGGGCAGGGTCAGGCCCAGAACCTCGGCATGGCTCATCATGGTGGCGGCGGTGCCCATCACCATGCAGGTGCCGTAGGAGCGGGCGATGCCGCTCTCCATCTCGCGCCACTGGTCGTCGGTGATGTTGCCGGCCTGCTTCTCGGCCCAGTACTTCCAGACGTCGGCGCCGGAGCCGAGCACCTTGCCGGCCCAGTTGCCGCGCAGCATCGGCCCGGCCGGCACGAAGATGAAGGGCAGGCCGGCGCTGCAGGCGCCCATGATCAGGGCCGGCGTGGACTTGTCGCAGCCGCCGAGCAGCACCGCGCCGTCGAGCGGGTGGGAGCGGATCGATTCCTCGGTCTCCATCGCCAGGAAGTTGCGATAGAGCATGGTCGTCGGCTTCTGGTACTGCTCGGAGGCCGACATCACCGGGATTTCGACCGGGAAGCCGCCGGACGCCCAGACCGCCCGCTTCACCGCTTCGGCGCGGTCGCGCAGATGGGTGTGGCAGGGGTTGATCTCCGACCAGGTGTTGATGATGCCGATGACCGGCTTGCCCATGAACTCGTCATGGTTGAGCCCCATCTGCAGCGCCCGCGAGCGATGCCCGAAGGAGCGCAGGTCGCTCGCCCCGAACCAGCGCTTGGAGCGCAGCGTGTCGGGCGTCTTGCGGGGATGGGACATCGGCGTTTCCTCGGTGCTTTGTCTCGTTGGCGTTCGAACCTCTCCGTCATTCCGGGGCGGCCCGCAGGGCCGAGCCCGGAACCCATGAACACGCGGCCATGAGGACGAGCGCGGCGATGGCGGTGCGGTTACGGCACCGCCGGTGGTCATGGGTTCCGGGCTCTTCGCTGCGCGAGGCCCGGGAATGACGGCGTGCCTTACTCCGCCGCCGCGCGCTGGCTGCCCCAGCTCGACACGATGCCACGCAGTTCTGCGCGCTCGGCCGCGTTGAGCTCCGGCAGGCCGGGCAGGCGCACCGGGCCGACATCGGTGCCGAGCAGGCCGAGCGCCTCCTTGACCACGGTGACGTTGGCGCCGTTGCCGTATTTGGTGCGCAGCTTCTCGAAGCCGGCGATGGCGTCGACCTCGCGGCGGGCCGTGGCGTAGTCGCCGGCCTCGAGCGCGCGCCAGACCGCCAGCGAGCGCTCTGGCGCGACGTTGATCAGCCCGGAGGTGAAGCCGCGGGCGCCGAGCGCGTAGAAGGGCGCCGCCCAGCCTTCGGCGAGGCCGCAGATCCAGTTGGCGCTGGAGCCTTGGGTCTCGCGCACGCAGTCGGCCAGCAGCATGGCGCTGGTCGAGGCGAACTTGACGCCGGCGACGTTGGGATGGGTCGCGACGCGGGCGAGATCGGCGACGCCGATCGCCTCGGAGCGGATATAGGCGACGACCGGGATCTCCAGCGCCTCGGCGATGGCGAGGAAATAGGCGGCCTGCGATTGCGGCGCGGCGAAGGGATCGAGCGGGTGGTGCACCATCACGGCGTCGCAGCCGGCCTGCTGCGCCAGCCTGCCGGTCGCCACCGCCTCGCGCAGCGAGCGGCCGATGCCGGCGGTGACCAGCGCCTTGCCGGACGCCGCCTCGGCCGCGACGGCGTGGCTGCGCACCACCTCGTCTGTGGTCATCGGGTAGAACTCGCCGGTGTTGCCGGCCGAGACGATGTTGTGGATGCCGGCCTCGGCGATGCGGCGCACGATGCGGCCGGTCAGCGCCCAGTCGGCCTCGCCATCGGCCTTCCAGGCCGTGACGTGCACGCCGGAAATGCCGCGCAGCGCGGTGCGTACCCGTTCATTCGTCATAGGATAATCCCTTGGCATCGGCGCCGAAGACCTGGCGCACATGGCTCTTGGCGGAGCGCACGATATGACGGCGCATCCGGGTCTCGGCCTCGGCCGGGTCGTGCCGGGACAGCGCCTCGAAGATGCCGCGATGCTCCTCGAAACCCTGGCCCCGCTCGCTGGTCTCGGCGAGCAGAGCGATCCGCTGGGCGTGGTCGTACATGCGCTGGCCGTCGAGCCGGCGCTCCAGATAGGTGCAGCCCGAGATCCGGTGGATCATGCCGTGATAGGCCTCGTTCAGCGTGACGAGGTCCTCAAGGGCGCCGTGCTGCGTGGCATGGGCCATCTCGTCGATCAGCCGCGCCATCTCGGCGATCTCGGCATCGCCGATCAGGTTGGCGGCGATATGGGCCATGACGCTCTCCAGCGCCGCGCGGCCGAGCGCCATCTCCAGCGCCTGGCGCGGCGAGAACTCGACGAAGACGCCGCGGCGCGCCTCGGTGCGGACCAGGCCCTCGCTCTCCAGCATGCGGATGGCGTCCTTCACCGGCGTGGTCGAGACGCCGAGCATGTCGGCGAGTTGCCGCTCGTTCAGCCGCTCGCCATGCCGGAAGCCGCCGGCCACGATCGCCCGTCGCAGGCGCTCGTGGACGTGATCGCGCAGCGACCGGGTCAGCTGCGGCGAGACGGGCTCTATCGCGAGGGACAAGGACATCGGGCCTCCGCTGGCGGATGCGCGGGCCGCACGGGGCGGCGGCCGCAGGAGCATCCGGCCATTGCTCGCCGTCTCACCACAAAGCGCAAGCGTCATCAAGTCTGAAATTTCAGATTTCAAATTGCAGAAGATGTGCTAGCCCTGTGGCCAAGGCGTCCGCCGAAAGGGCGCAGGGCGCGCAAACGTCGCCATGGGGAACGCAAGGGAGGAGAAAGACGATGGCTTCCATCACACGACGCGGCCTGATCGCCGCGGGCGCCTGCCTGTTGGCGGCGCCGGCCCTGGCCCAGGGCGGCGCCTATCCGGGCAGCAAGGTCGTCACCATCATCGTGCCGTTCGCGGCGGGCGGCACCACCGACCTGCTCGGCCGCATCGTCGCCGACCGGCTCGGCGCGCGGCTCGGCGGCAAGTTCATCGTCGAGAACCGGCCGGGCGCCGGCGGCAACACCGGCGTGGCGGCGGCCGCACGCGCCGAGCCGGACGGCTACACGCTGGCCCTGGGCACGGTCTCGACCCATGCGATCAATCCCGGCGTCTACGCCAAGATGCCCTTCGACCACGTCAAGGACTTCGCGCCGATCTCTCAGCTCGCCAGCGTGCCGAACCTGCTGATGGTCAATCTCGACCTGCCGGCGAAGACGGTGCCGGAGCTGATCGAACTCCTGAAAAAGAACCCCGGCAAGTACTCCTTCGGCTCCTCGGGCGCCGGTACCTCGACCCATATGGCGGCCGAGCTCTTCAAGGTGGAGACCGGAACCGACATGGTGCACGTGCCCTACCGCTCGAGCGGGCAGGTGACGCAGGATCTGCTCTCCGGCCAGATCCAGCTGACCTTCGACAACATCACCATCGCCTGGCCGCATGTGCAGGCCGGCAAGATCCGGGCGCTGGCCACCGCCTCGCCCAAGCGGCTCGAGGTCGACAAGGACCTGCCGGCGCTCGCCGAGTTCATCCCGGGCTACGACGCCAGTTCCTGGCACGGCTTCTTCGCGCCGTCGCAGGTGCCGCCGGAGATCGTCGCGCTGCTCTCCAAGGAGACGCAGGCGATCATGCGCGAGCCGGCCGTGGTCGAGCAGCTCAAGAAGCTCGGCGTCGATGCCGTCGGCTCGACGCAGCAGGAGTTTGCCGCCCATATCGCCGCCGAGACCAAGCGCTGGTCCGAGGTGGCGAAGAAGGCCAATGTCAGGATCGAGTGAGGGGGGCCGTCGCCGCGCCGTCCCGTGCCGCAGGGTGCGAGGAGGCGGCGCGGCGATCTGGCCCGCCCGCGACGCCTTCGCCCACCAACCGAGAACCGGCCCATGACATCCACTGCCCTGACGCCCGAGAACCGCGCCAAGCTGAAGCGCGTCTCGACGGCGACGCTGACCACGGCGCTGTTCAAGCGCGGCCTGCGCAACACCTTCATCCAGGATGTGCGCCCGCTCTCCCCGACCGCGCCGCGCATGGTCGGCGAGGCGTTCACGCTGCGCTACATCCCGGCCCGCGAGGATCTCGACCATATCGGCGTGTTCGAGGGCACGTCCCATCCGCAGCGCGTCGCGGTCGAGCGCTGCCCAGAGGGGCACGTCATGGTGATCGACAGCCGCAAGGACGCCCGCGCCGCCTCGGCCGGCTGCATCCTGGTGACGCGGCTGATGCAGCGCGGCGTCGCCGGCATCGTCACCGATGGCGGCTTCCGCGACAGCCCCGACATCGCGGCGCTCGGCTTCCCGGCCTATCACAGCCGCCCCAGCGCCCCGACCAACCTGATCCACCATCACGCGCTCGACATCGAGCAGCCGATCGGCTGCGGCGACGTGCCGGTCTATCCCAGCGACATCGTCGTCGGCGACGCGGAGGGCGTCTGCATCATCCCGGCCCATCTCGCCAACGAGATCGCAGCGGAAGCCTATGAGCAGACCGCCTACGAGGATTTCGTCGAGGAGAAGGTGCGCGAGGGCCGCGGCATCTTCGGCCTCTACCCGGCCGATGCCGAGACCAAGGCCGCGTTCGCGCGCTGGCGGGCCGGCTGGTCCTGAGCCCGGCCTTCAGGCCAGCAGCTCCCTGACCCGCGGGATCACCTCCCGCCCGTAGAGTTCGATGCAGCGCAGCGTCTGCGCCTGGGTCAGCGGGCCGGCGCTGATCTTCAGCTGGAAGCGGGAGAGGTCGAGCCCCTTCACGGTCTGGGCGATCTTGCGGGCGACAGTCTCGGGCGAGCCGAGATAGAGCGAGCCCTGTGCGACCTCGCGCGCGAACTCCTCGCGCGACAGTGGCGGCCAGCCACGCTCGGCGCCGATGCGGTCGCGCATCGCCTTGTAGGCGGGGAAGAAGCTCTCGGCCGCCTCCTCGTCCGTCCCGGCGACGAAGCCCGGCGAGTGCACGCCGATCGGCTGCGGCACCTGGCCGAGGCGGCCGGCGGCATCCTTGTAGAGATCGACATATGGGCGGAAGCGCTGGGCTGGGCCGCCGATGATCGCGAGCAGCATGGGCAGGTCGTAGCGGGCGGCGCGCACCACCGATTCCGGACTGCCGCCGACGCCGATCCAGGTGCGCAGCGTGCCGGTCTCGATCGGCGGGAAGACCGCCTGGTCGGTGAGCGGCGGGCGCAGATTGCCCTGCCAGGTGACGCGGCGGTTGCGGATCAGCGCCACGAACAGGTCGAGCTTCTCGGTGAACAGCTCCTCGTACTGGCGCAGGTCGAAGCCGAAAAGCGGGAAGGATTCGGTGAAGGAGCCGCGGCCGAGGATGACCTCGGCCCGGCCGTGCGACAGCGCGTCGACCGTCGAGAAGCGCTGGAAGACGCGGATCGGGTCGTCGGAACTCAGCACGGTGACGGCCGAGCCGAGGCGGATGCGGCTGGTGCGCGTGGCGATGCCGGCGAGCACCGTCTCGGGTGAGGAGACGGCGAAATCGTCGCGGTGATGCTCGCCGACTCCGAAGAAGTCGACGCCGGTCTCGTCGGCCAGAACGGCCTGGTCGACGAGGTCGCGGATGACCTGGGCGTGCGCCTGCAGCCGGCCGTCGGCGCCGGCGGTGACGTCGCCGAAGGTGTCGAGCCCGAGCTCGATGGTGGTCGTCATGGTCCGGTCAGTCTCCGACGTCGCTGAGGTCGTCCGGCAGGTTACCGGGCATGGCGCCCTGGCTCTTGGGCCGGGTGAAGGGTGTGGGCGCCGGGGTGTTGCGGTGCACGAGCTTCTGCCCGGCGGCGACGTCGCCGGCGACCTCGAAGGCCAGCCGCTCGGCGTCGCGCCGGCGCACGTCCTGCGAGATCTCGTCGGCCTCGCTCTCGGCGACACCGAGGCCGAGCAGCACGGCGCGGCCGAAGCTCATCGCCGACTCGAAGGTCTCGCGGATCTGGTAGTCGACATCGGCCTGGATCAGCTCGGCGGCATGGCCGCGGTCGAAGGCGCGCACGAACAGCTTGGCGTGCGGGAATTCGTGCCGGGCCATCTCGACGATGCGCGTCGCGGTCTGGCGTTCGTTGACGCAGACCAGGATCGCCGCGGCGTGATGGGCGCCGGCGGCGTGCAGGATCTCCGGCCTCGTGCCGTCGCCGTAATGCACCTTGAAGCCGAAGCCGGCGGCGGAGCGGATCAGCTCGACGTCGACCTCGAGGATGGCGACGCTGATGCCGCGCGCGAGCAGCGACTGGCTTGCCACCTGGCCGAAGCGCCCGAAGCCGATGACGAGCACCTGCTTGTCGAGCCCGTCGGCCTTGTCGACGCCGTCGAGCGAGGTGCGCTCGGGCGGCAGCAGCCTGTCGATCACGATGGCGAGCAGCGGCGTCAGCGCCATGGAGAGGATCACGGTCGCGGTCGCCACCGCATTGGTGCGGCCGTCGAAGATGCCGGCGGCCAGCGCGGCGGCGTAGAGCACGAAGGCGAACTCGCCGCCCTGGGAAAACAGGGCGACGCGCGAGATCGCGACGCGGGTCGGGGTCCGGAAGAGCTTGGCGATGATGAAGATGCCGAGCGCCTTGACCGCCATGAAGGCGACGACGGCGAGCGCGACGAGGCGCCAGTCGCTCAGGATCATCGCGATGTCGAGCGACATGCCGACCGCGAGGAAGAACATCCCGAGCAGGATGCCCCTGAACGGCTCGATATCGGCCTCGAGCTGGTGGCGGAAGCTCGATTCCGAGAGCAGGACGCCGGCGAGGAAGGCGCCCATCGCCATGGAGAGCCCGCCGAGCTGCATCAGCAGCGCCGAGCCGAGCACGACGAGCAGGGCGGCGGCCGTCATGATCTCGCGGGCCTGTGCCAGCGCCAGCACGCGGAAGAGCGGGTTCAGCAGATAGCGCCCGGCGAGGACGAGGCCGGCGATGCAGGCGAGCCCGGTGCCGAAGGTGACCCAGCCATTGGCGGCCGCCGCCTTGTTCGGGGCGAGGAAGGCGACCAGTGCCAGCAGCGGCACGATGGCGAGGTCTTCCAGCAGCAGGATCGAGACTGCCTGCTGGCCCTGCGGCGTCGAGGTCTCGCCGCGCTCATCGAGCATCTGCATGACCACGGCGGTGGAGGAGAGCACGAAGCCCATCCCGGCGACGAAGGCGGCCGGGCCTGACAGGCCGCCGAGCAGGCCGACGCCGGTCAGCAGCGCGCCGCAGAGCGCGACCTGCGACAGGCCGAGGCCGAAGATCTCGCCCCGGAGATTCCACAGCCGCGAGGGCTGCATTTCCAGGCCGATGATGAAGAGGAACATCACCACGCCGAATTCGGCGACGTGCAGCACGGTCTCCGGCGAGGAGAACAGGCCGAGGCCGAAGGGGCCGATGACGATGCCGGCGCTGAAATAGCCGAGCACGGAGCCGAGGCCGAGCCGGCGGAAGATCGGCACCGCGACCACGCCGGCGCCCAGAAGGCTGACGACCTTCACCAGATTGTCGGCGACGCCTTCGACTGCCATTGCGCTGGTCCCGCCTGCTCGTCCAGAAACCCGGCAGGGCGCCTCAGCGCGCCGGCCAGCGCTGGGGGACCATGTCGGCATGAAGGTGATGCGACCCGTCGCCCGGCCGGACAGGGTGTCGCACCGCGCGACATTGCACGAGATAGGCGCCCGCGCGCCAGCCGCAATATCGCGCAGCGCCGCCATGTGCGGCGTGCGGGGGAGTGTTCGCACGGTGGTGCGCCCATGAAGAAAGGCTCCGGTGCTTGGCGCCGGAGCCTTTGGCATTTTGGGCGGTGGTTTCGCCGCCGGGTCTGCGTGTGTTCGTCAGAGGGGTTTCTTGATGGCCTTTGCGATGATTCCGATGATGCCCTCGCGGAATGTGAGGACGCAGATGA
>NZ_JBDJKW010000012.1:0-125996 GCF_039673065.1 Allobosea sp. TWI1241
GCGCGACCTCGCCGCGCTCGGCGCCGGGCTCGACGCGGCCCGCGGCGTCGCCGCCGCGCTGCTGCGCCATGGCGAGATCCCCGACGAGCTGCGCGAGGCGGCGCTGGCGCTCGGCCGCACCGATCCCGACCTCGCGCCGCGCCTGGCCGCGACGCTGGCCGAGGAGTTGCCGCTGATCCGCCGCGACGGGCGCTTCGTGCGCGAGGGCTTCGACCCGACGCTCGACGAGTTGCGGCTGCTGCAGGTCGATTCGCGCAAGGTCATCGCCCAGCTGCAGGCGCGCTACGCCGCCGAGACCGGCTGCCGCACCCTGCGCATCAAGCACAATTCCATGCTCGGCTATTTCGTCGAGGTGCCGCAGGCGGCCGGCGAGGAGTTCCTCAAGGAGCCCTGGCGCTCGGTGTTCGTGCATCGCCAGACCATGTCGGACGCGATGCGCTTCTCCTCGGTCGAGCTCGGCGAGCTCGAGGCCAAGATCGCCTCGGCCGCCGACCGGGCGCTGAAGCGCGAGCTGGCGATCTTCGCAAGCCTCGCCGAGGCAGTTCTGGCGCAGGCCGAGCCGATCAAGGCCGCCGCCCAGGCGCTGGCGGCGATCGACGTCGCCGCGGCGCTGGCCGAGCTCGCGGCCGAGGGCGGCTGGACGCGCCCGCTGGTCGACGACAGCGCCGCCTTCGCCATCAAGGCCGGGCGTCATCCCGTGGTCGAGGCGGCGCTGCGGCGCGAGGGCCAGCCCTTCGTCGCCAATGACAGCGACCTCTCCGCCGCCGCCAAGGGCCGCGACGGGCAGATCTGCCTGATCACCGGTCCCAACATGGCGGGTAAGTCGACCTTCCTGCGCCAGAATGCCCTGATCGCCGTGCTCGCCCAGATGGGCGCCTTCGTCCCTGCGGAGAAGGCGCATATCGGCGTGGTCGACCGGCTGTTCTCGCGCGTCGGCGCCGCCGACGACCTCGCGCGCGGTCGCTCGACCTTCATGGTCGAGATGGTCGAGACCGCCGCGATCCTCAACCAGGCCGGCCCGCGCGCCCTCGTCATCCTCGACGAGATCGGCCGCGGCACCGCGACCTTCGACGGGCTTTCGATCGCCTGGGCCGCGATCGAGCACCTGCACGAGGGCAATCGCTGCCGCGCGCTCTTCGCCACGCATTATCACGAGCTGACCGCATTGGCCGACCGGCTGGAGCGCGTCACCAATGCGACGGTGCGCGTCACCGAGTGGAAGGGCGAGGTCGTCTTCCTGCACGAGGTCGTGCCGGGCGCCGCCGACCGCTCCTACGGCATCCAGGTCGCCAAGCTCGCCGGCCTGCCGCCCGCCGTGGTCGAGCGGGCGCGCGCCATCCTGTCGGAGCTGGAGAAGAGCGAGCGTGAGAAGCCGGTGGCCGCGCTGGTCGACGATCTGCCGCTCTTCGCGGCACAGCTGCGGGCGCCGCCGCCGCCGGCACCTGTGGCCGAAGCCGGGCCGGACCGGCTGCGCGAGGCGCTGTCCGGGCTCGATCCCGACGAGATGACCCCGCGCGATGCGCTGGAGGCGCTCTATCGCCTGAAGGCGCTCGGCTGAGGCGCCGGGCGCCGGGCGGGAGCGGCTTGCCGCTCCCGGTGACGTCGCCGGCTCAGGAGGCCTGGCCTTCGCCGCCCTCCTGCGGGGCGGGCTTCGGCGCGCCGGCCGAGACACCGACCAGCGCCGGGCGCAGCACGCGCTCGCCGATGCTGTAGCCGGTCTGGATCACCTTGGAGACCAGGCCCTTGGCCAGCGTCTCGTCGGGCGCCTCGAACATCGCCTGGTGCATGTTCGGGTCGAACTTCTCGCCCTGCGGGTCGATCTTGCGCACGCCATGGCGCTCCAGCGTCTTGAGCAGCTCGCGCTCTGTCAGCTCGACGCCCTCGACGATCGCCTTCAGCGCGCCCTCGGCGCCCTCCGGCACGTTCTCCAGCGCGCGGCGCAGATTGTCGGCGGAGCCAAGCAGGTCGCGGGCGAAGCTCGTCACCGCATAGGCCTTGGCGTCGGCGATCTCGCGCTCGGTGCGCCGGCGCAGGTTCTCCATCTCGGCGAGGGTGCGCAGCAGCTTGTCCTTGAGGTCGTCGCGCTCGGCCTCGATCGCCGCCAGCGCCTCGGCGGCCTGCGCCTCGGTGCCCTCGGTTGCGGTCTCGGGGGTGGGATCGTCCATCGCGGGGTTCTGCGTCATCGCGTCATCCGGCTCCAAATCGGCTGCCATGCCGGAGCGGCGTCGAGCGCCGCTTCCGTTCCGTCGCCGATATCGGCTTTCGAGGGGGCGAAATCAAGCACGCGCCGGCGCGCGGCCCTTGGCCCCCGGGACTTTCTGGAGTTCGAGGTTGAACACGGCGAGCAGCGCCTGGCGGATCACCAGCTGGCGCCCCGTCGAGGTGATCTTCGCCCCCGTCAGGTCGGTGACGTAGAACACATCGACCGCCTTCTCGCCGAAGGTGGCGATATGGGCCGAGGCGATGTTGAGGTTGAGCTTCCCGATCGCGGTGGTCAGGTCGTAGAGCAGGCCCGGCCGGTCGAGGCCCGAGACCTCGAGCACCGAATGGCGGGCCGAGAGCACGTTGTCGATGATCACCTCGGGCGCGAGCTGGAAGGTCTGGCCGCGCGGCGGCGGGGCGCGGCGCTGCTCGACTAGGTCGGCGATGCGGATCTCGCCCTTCAGTGCCCGCTCGATCGCGGCGGCGATGCGCTCGCCGCGGCGCATCTCGTCCTCGTCCTGCTCGAAGGCGCGCGACAGGAAGATGGTGTCGAGCACCAGCCCGTCGCTGGTGGTGAAGATCTGCGCGTCGACGATGTTGCCACCGCCGGCCGCGCAGGCGCCGGTGATGATGGCGAGCAGGCGCGGATGGTCGGGCGCCAGGATGGTCAGCTCGGTCACGCCGCGGAAGCGGTCGGTGACGACGCGGGTGGCGGTGGTGCGCCCCGCGCGCTCCGCCTCGCGCAGGAAGCGGGCGTGCAGCTCCTGCCGCTCGGGATCGACCTTGATCCAGTAGGCCGGGTAGTGGCGGGCGAGATAGGCCTCGCGCTCCTGCGGCGTCCAGTCGGTCAGCCGCGCTTCCAGCGCCGCCTGCTTGTGGCCGACGCGCGCCTTGCGCTCGATGGCGGAATGGCCGCCGGCCAGCACCATCTCGGTCTCGTAGTAGAGCGTGCGCAGCAATTCGCCCTTCCAGCCGTTCCAGACCCCGGGGCCGACCGCCTTGATGTCGGCCACCGTCAGCACCAGCAGCAGCTTCAGCCGTTCCAATGTCTGAACGATGCCGGCGAAGCTCTCGATCGTCTTCGGGTCGCCGAGATCGCGGCTCTGGGCGGTGGTCGACATCACCAGGTGGTTCTCGACCAGCCAGGCGACCGTCCCGGTCTGCGCCTCCGTCAGCCCCAGCCGCGGGCCGAGCTTGCGGGCGATCTTCGCCCCGGCGATCGAATGGTCCTCCGGCCGGCCCTTGGCGATGTCGTGCAGGAAGACCGCGACATAGAGCGCGCGCCGGTTGGCGATGCCCGGGAAGATCGCATTGGCGAGCGGATGCTCGGCCTCCAGCGCCCCGGCGTCGATCTCGGCCAGGATGCCGATCGCGCGGATCAGGTGCTCGTCCACCGTGTAGTGATGATACATGTTGAACTGCATCATCGCGACGACCCGGCCGAAATCCGGGATGAAGCGCCCGAGCAGCCCGGATTCGTTCATGCGGCGCAGCACGATCTCGGGCGAGCGCCGCGCCGTCAGGATCTCGAGGAAGATGCGGTTGGCCTCGCGGCTGGCGCGCAGCTGCGCCGAGACCAGCCCGAGCGACTGCGTCACCAGCCGGCTGGTGTCGGGATGGATGGCGAGGTCGTCGCGGCTGGCGATCTCGTAGAGCCGCAGCAGGTTGACGGGATCGCGCCGGAAGGCCTCGTCGTCGATCACCGCCAGCCGCTGGCTCCGCAGCGTGAAGTCGGGATGGCCGAGCGCCCGCACGCGGCGGCGCTTGGCGATCGAGCCGATCAGCCGGCTCAGCGTGGCGCGGGGCTTCTGCTGGCGTGCCTCCAGCTCGGCGCAGACGATGGCGGTCAGGTCGCCGACATCCTTGGCGACGAGGAAATACGCCTTCATGAAGCGCTCGACCGGGGCCTGGCCCGAGCGCCCGGCATAGCCGATCGCCGCCGCGACCTGGCGCTGCAGGTCGAAGGAGAGCCGCTCCTCGGCGCGCCCGGTGATGAAGTGCAGCCAGCAGCGCACCCGCCAGAGGAACTCCTCCGAGCGCTGGAACATCCGGAATTCGCGCTGGTCGAACAGCCCGGCCTCGACCAGCTCGGCCGCGTCGCCGACGCGATAGGCGTATTTCGCGATCCAGAACAGGGTGTTGAGGTCGCGCAGCCCGCCCTTGCCGTCCTTGACGTTGGGCTCGACCAGGTAGCGCGAGGCGCCGGCGCGCGCCACGCGGGTCTCGCGCTCGGCCAGCTTCGCCTCGGTGAACGCGGCGGCGCTGCCCTCGACCACCTCGGCGCCGTAGCGCGCCGTCATCTCGCGGAACAAGGCGGCGTCGCCGGTGACCAGCCGCGCCTCCAGCAGCGCGGTGCGGATCGTCATGTCGCCGCGCGCCTCGCGGATGCAGTCGTCGATCGAGCGCACCGAATGGCCGACCTTCAGCTTCAGGTCCCAGAGCGGGTAGAGCATCGCCTCGACCACGCTCTCGCCCCAGGCGGTCTGCTTGTCGGGGAAGAGGAAGAGCAGGTCGACGTCCGAACCCGGCGCGAGCGTGCCGCGGCCATAGCCGCCGACCGCGACGATGGCGATGCGCTCGCCCGAGGACGGGTTGTCGACCGGGTAGAAGTGCCGGGTGGCGGCGACGTGCAGGGCGCAGACCACCGCATCCATCACCGCCGAGAGCCGGCGCGCGCAATTCAGCCCGTTGCGGGTGCGGGCCAGCAGCTCGCGCGCCGCGGCATGGCCGTCGTCGAGGCTCGCCCTGAGCGAGGCGACCAGGGCTGCGCGCAGCGCGTCGCGCTCGCAGACAGGGATGGCGCGGGCCAGGCCCTGCACGGCGGCGGCCGGGTCGGCGGTGAGCTCGGACAGGCGGAAACGGGCGGCGTCGGTGGCGGGCACGCGGGTGCTTTCGGCGACAGGAGGCAGGCGAGGACCGGGAACTCGCGACGATGCCTAGCACGATCCGGGCCAGCGTCGAAATCGGTTTAAACAGAATAAAAATGTAAAATAAGGCAAAGCACGCCGTTCTCTGCGTTGTTTGACAAAACGAACGGATGGCCCTACGAAACGGATACGCGCCGATTTGAGCCACCAGCTTGCGGGCGCGAAACAAGTGCAGCTAAAGCGTGGGGCGACGGGCCGCTTCGAGGCTCGATCCCTCCGCAGGATCAGACCAGGAGGGACCGCCCATGTTCGTTTCATCGACCCGCCGCATCCTCGTCGCCGGCCTCGCCGCCGCGAGCCTCGCCGGGCTTCTGCCCGTCGCCGCCGCCCGCGCCCAGGGGCCGAAGGAGGTGCGGATCGACTATGCCACCTACAACCCCGTCAGCCTCGTGCTGAAGGAGCGCGGCCTGCTCGAGAAGGCGCTCGCGCCCGACGGCATCACGGTGCGCTGGGTCCAGTCCGCCGGCTCGAACAAGGCGCTGGAATTCCTCAATGCCGGCTCGCTCGATTTCGGCTCGACCGCCGGCGCCGCCGCCCTGATCGGCCGGATCAACGGCAATCCGATCAAGTCGATCTACGTCTACTCCCGCCCGGAATGGACCGCGCTGGTCACCGGCGCCAAGAGCGACGTCACCAGCGTCGCCGACCTCAAGGGCAAGCGCGTCGCCGTCACCCGCGGCACCGATCCGCACATCTTCCTGGTGCGCGCCCTGGCCGAGGCCGGGCTGACGGAAAAGGATGTCCGCCTCGTCCTGCTCCAGCACGCCGACGGCCGGCTGGCGCTGGAGCGCGGCGACGTCGCCGCCTGGGCCGGGCTCGACCCGATGATGGCGGCCGCCGAGGTGGAATCGGGCGCGAAGCTGTTCCACCGCAAGGCGCAGGACAACACCTGGGGCGTGCTCAACGTCCGCGAAGAGTTCGCCCGGGACAATCCGGCGCTCGTCGCCAAGGTGCTCGCCGCCTATGAGCAGGCGCGCGCCGTGGCGCTGGCCGAGCCGGCGGTGGTGCGCAAGGCGCTGGTCGAGGCGACGAAGCTGCCCGAGCCGGTGATCGAGCGCCAGCTGACCCGCACCGAGCTGACCCACAGCACGATCGGCGCCGCCCAGGCTGAGACCATCCTCGCCGCTGGGCTGGCGCTGCAGCAGGCGGGCGTGATCAAGCCCGAGGTCGACGTGAAGGCGACCGTCGACGCGCTGATCGACCGCCGCTTCGCCGTCGGCAACTGACGCTGGAGCGGGCGCCCGCGATGAGCAGCACGGTCGGGATCGCGCCGGCGGAAGCGACGCAGACCACCGCGACGCAGGCCGTCGCGGTGGCGCCGGCCCGGCGAGCCGGCCGGCTGCGCCTGCGCCTCGCCGGGCTGCTCCTGCCCGTGCTGATCGCCGCGCTCTGGGAGGCGCTGGTTGCAGCCGGCCTCGCCAATGGCCGGCTGATGCCGCCGCCCAGCGTGGTCGGCGCGACGCTGCGCGATCTCGCGGCGAGCGGCGAGCTGTTGACCCATGCGGCGGCGACGCTCTGGCGCGTCGGCGCCGGCTTCGGCATCGGCGCGGCCGCCGGCACGGTGCTCGGCGCGCTGACCGGGGCCCTGCCGGTGGCGCGTGCCCTGCTCGACCCGACGCTGCAGGCCCTGCGCGCCATCCCCTCCATCGCCTGGGTGCCGCTCTTCATCCTCTGGTTCGGCATCTTCGAGGCCTCGAAGGTCGCGCTCATCGCGGTCGGCGTCTTCTTCCCGGTCTATCTCGGCGTCGCAGCCGCCATCCTCGGCATCGACCGCAAGATCGTCGAGGTCGGCCGGGTCTTCCGGCTGTCGCGGCTCGCCATGGTCCGGCGCGTGCTGCTGCCCGCCATCCTGCCCGACTGGTTCACCGCGCTGCGCGGCGGGCTCGGCCTCGGCTTCATGTTCGTGGTCGCCGCCGAGATCATGGGGGCGAGCGAGGGGCTGGGCTATCTGCTGGTCGATGGCCAGCAGCTCGGCCGGCCGGATACGATCATCGCCGCCATCATCGCCTTCGCCGTGCTCGGCAAGCTGGCGGACGGGGTGCTGCTCGCCCTGACGCGCCCGCTGCTGCGCTGGCAGGACACCTCGCGGGACAGGCTGTGACCATGGCTGCGCTGCGCTTCGAGGCCTTGTCCAAGACCTATGCCGACGGCACGCGCGCCCTGTCGGGCATCACGCTCGGCGTCGGGGCCGGCGAGATCCTGGCGCTGGTCGGCGGCTCGGGCTGCGGCAAGACCACGCTGCTGCGCCTCGTCGCCGGGCTAGACCGGCCGAGCGCCGGCCGCATCCTGCTCGGCGGCGCCGCCATCACCGAGCCGCGCGCCGATGTCGGGGTGATCTTCCAGGAGCCGCGGCTGTTTCCCTGGCTCAGCGTCGCCGACAATGCCGGCTTCGGCCTGGCCGACCGGCCGGCGGCCGAGCGGCGGCGCCTGGTCGAGGCGGCCCTCGAACGGGTCGGTCTCGCCGGCTACGGGCCGCGCTGGCCGCGCGAGCTCTCCGGCGGCCAGCAGCAGCGCGTCGCCATCGCGCGGGCCCTGGTGACGCGGCCGGCGCTGCTGCTGATGGACGAGCCCTTCTCGGCGCTCGACGCCACCACCCGCGCCAGCCTGCACGGCCATCTGCTCGCGCTGTGGGAGGAGAGCCGGCCGACCGTGCTGATGGTCACCCACGATGTCGAGGAGGCGGTGACGCTGGCCGACCGCATCGTGGTGATGCAGCCGCGGCCGGGCCGCGTCTTCGACGAGCTCGACAACCCGCTGGCGCGCCCGCGCGATCCGCTCTCGCCCGCCTTCGAGGCCGGCAAGCGCGAGGTTCTGCGCGCGCTCGACCGCTCGCTGCGCGGCGAGGCGCCGCTGCAGGAGCAGGCGGCCGAGAACGCCGGCATGTGGTGGTGAGCGCGGCCGGGGCGGCGACGGAGTTCCCTCGGCGCCCGGCCGGCGCTACAGCCGGCAGCAGGACATCGCCACGCGACTTCATCGAGAGGACATGATCATGGACGTCACCGCCCTGCGCGCGCTTCAGGCCCCGCTCAAGGACAAGTATCGCGACAGCCCCGACGCGGCCGTGATCACCCTCAAGGCCCGCGGCGAGCTCGACGACCAGCACATCGCCTGCAAGGTCGAGACCGGGCGCGCCATCGCCCTGGCCGGCCTGCATCCGGCCACCGGCGGCTCGGGCGCGGAACTCTGCTCCGGCGACATGCTGCTGGAGGCGCTGGTCGCCTGCGCCGGCGTGACGCTGAAGGCGGTCGCCACCGCGCTCGAGATCGAGCTGAAGCGCGGCGAGGTCCGCGCCGAGGGCGATCTCGACTTCCGCGGCACGCTCGGCGTCGCCAGGGACGCCGCCGTGGGCTTCACGGCGATCCGGCTGATCTTCGACGTCGAGACCGACGCGCCGCAAGAGAAGCTCGACACGCTGTTCAAGCTGACCGAGCGCTATTGCGTCGTGTTCCAGACCCTCAACGTCAAGCCGCAGCTCTCGGCCGCGCTCCAGCGCGGCTGAGGCGGGGCCAAGGGGGCAGCTTCGGGGCAGCCTCAGGCCGGCAGCGGCCGCGGGCTGCCGTCGGCCTCCGTCGCCTCGGGCTCCTGCGAGATCGGCGCGGTCATTGGGTCGATGATGGCGAAGGGCCGCTCCGCCATCTGCTCGGCCGGGGCACGCGCCTTGATGCGCCAGAAGGTGATCGCGGCCAGCGCCGCCGTGATCGCCGCCATGAAGTAGAGCAGCCCGTTGATGTCGAGGCGCGCCATCACCTGCGCGCCGAGGATCGGGCCCATCGCCGAGCCGATGCCGCCGATCAGGATGAGATGGCCGCTCACCGCCACGACGCGGTCCTGCGGCATGCGGTCCAGCGCATGGGCGACGCAGACCGGATAGAGCGTCGACATGAAGCCGCCGAGCAGCGCCGCCACCGGCAGCACCGCCGCCAGCGATTTCGGCACGAGGTCGAGCGCGATCGCCGCCACCGAATAGCCGAGCGCCAGCCCGGCCAGCACGATGCGCCGGTCGCCGCGATCCGACAGCCGCCCCACCGGCACCTGCAGCGCGAAGCCGCCGAGCACCGCCACCAGCATGAACAGCGCGATCGTCTCCTGCTGGATGGCGTTGGTCGCCATCCAGGCCGGGAAGAGCGCGTAGAAGGCGCTGGTCACCATGCCGGCGATCACCACGCCGATCACCGAGATCGGCGCCTGGCGCACCAGCTCCATATAGGGCAGCGAGCTGTCGCCCGGCAGCGCCGGCTGCTCGGCGCGCGTGCCGCTGACCAGCACCAGCGCCAGCGCGAACAGCGCCGCGATGATGTTGAAGGGCAGGGCGCTGTCGACCTTGAGCAGGCCGATCAGCAATTGCCCGCAGGCCAGCGCCAGGAAGGTGCCGACCATGTAGATCGAGAACACCCGGCCGCGCTGCTCGGGCGCCGCCTTGCTGCTGAGCCAGCTCTCGGTGGTGATGAACAGGCCGACGCAGCCGACGCCGATCGCCATGCGCGCCACGATCCAGCCGGCGGGCGAGACCAGGATCGGCATGGCCGAGGTGCCGATCACCACCATGCCCGCGAAGGCGGCATAGGCGCGGATATGGCCGATGCGCCGCAGCACCCGCCCGCAGCCGACCGCGCCCAGCGTGTAGCCGATGAAATAGGCCGAGAGGATGATGCCGGTCAGCGTCGGGCCGAAATTCTCGGTGGTCAGCCGCAGCGAGAGGAAGGTGTTGAAGAAGCCGTTGGCCAGCTGGACGAGGCTCGTGGCGATGATGAGCGTTCCGATCTGGACGGGCACGGCTGGCAAGACTCCCGGGAGGCTGTGGACCGGCCGTGCGAGCGGGGCAGGCTCGCCGGATCGAACCGGTCTGGGGACTAAGGCCGGACGGCCGCGGGCGCATCGCGATGCGGCGGCGAGTCGGCGGTTGGCCGCCCAAGGAGGCCTGCGATTGTGATCTGCCGATGGCGGCTTACCATTTTCCGAACCGCTTGCGTCACTCCGCCGCCTTGAGGCGGGTCGCGGCGGCGAAATCCGGCGCCGGCGGCGCGGCCGGCTCGTCGAAGTCGAGCGCGCCGATCCGCTCGGCCCGGCCGGTGACCTTCCCGGCCGAGGTGCGGATCTGGGCGACGTCGTCCTGCGCCTGGCGGAAATGGCCATCGAGCTTTTCGACGCGCTCGCCGAGCCGGCGGACATCGTCGAGCAGCCGGCCGACCTCGGTCTGGATGACGCGGGCCTCCTCGCGCATGCGGGCGTCGCGCACCAGCGACTGCATCAGCTGGATCGCCAGCGCCAGCAGCGAGGGCGAGACGATCATCACCCGGGCCCGGTGGGCGCGCTGGACGATGTCGGCGAAATGCTCGTGCAGGTCGGCGTGGATCGCTTCCGAGGGCACGAAGAGCAGCGCCATCTCCTGCGTCTCGCCGGGTAGGAGATAGCGCTCGGCGATGTCCTTCACATGCTGGCCGACATCGCCGCGCACCCGCGCGGCTGCGGCCTTGCGCGCCTCCTCGCCGCGCGCCTCGCGCAAGGCGGTGAAGCTCTCCAGCGGGAACTTGGCGTCGATCACCAGGCCGCGCCCGTCGCCCGGCAGGGTGACGACGCAGTCCGGCCGGCGCCCGTTCGAGAGCGTCGCCTGGAAGGCGTAGAGGCTCGCCGGCAGCCCGTCGCGGACGATCGCCTCCATCCGGCCCTGGCCATAGGCGCCGCGCGCCTGCTTGTTGGCGAGCACGTCGCGCAGCGTCACCACCTCGCCGGTCAGGTCGGTGAGGTTCTTCTGCGCCGCGTCGATCACGGCGAGCCGCTCCTGCAGGCGCCCCAGCGTCTCGCCGGTCTGGCGCACATTCTGCTCCAGCCCGCTGCCGACCTGCTGGCGCAACCCGTCCATCCGGTCGGCGACGAAGCGGGCGAGGTCGCCCTGCCGGGTCGAGAGGATTTCGGCCATGGTCTGCATCCGGCCGGTCAGCTCGGCCTGGAGCCGGTTCATCTCGGCGATCTTGTCGTCCATCTCGCGGGCGCGCTCGGCCTGCGCCGCAGCCTCGGCCGCGCGGCGCCGCCCGCCCCGCCAGGCGAGCAGCAGCGCCAGCGCCGGCAGCAGCAGGGCGAGCACGCCTGCGGCCAGCGCGAACGTCGCCCAGCTCACGGGGCGCTCCAGCAGGGTGAAGGCGATCTGGTCCATCCGCGCATCCTGCCACGAAACCGGGCGTCGATCCAGAACGTATGGGGAACGGTTTGACCGTGCCGTCACAAGCGCTTATGTCGCGGGGCAAGTGCCCGACACGCTCCAGAAAGCCCGCCAGAGCCCCGCCATGGCCATCCGTCCCCTCGTCATCCTGCCCGATGCCCTCCTGCGCAAGCCGTCGGAGCCGATCGGCGAGATCACCCCCGCCATCCGCGCGCTGGCGCAGGACATGCTGGACACCATGTACGACGCGCCCGGCATCGGGCTCGCCGCGGTGCAGATCGGCGAGATGGTGCGTCTCGTCACCATTGACATCTCGAAGAAGAGCGAGGACGACGAGGAGACGCCGAAGGCGCCGATGGTCTTCGTCAATCCGGAGATCGTCTGGGCCTCGGACGAACTGAACGTCCACGAGGAGGGCTGCCTCTCGATCCCCGACTACTATGAGGAGGTCGAGCGCCCGGCGCGGGTGCGGGTGCGCTATCGCGATCTCGACGGCGCGGCCCAGGAGATCGAGGCCGACGGCATCCTCGCCACCTGCCTCCAGCACGAGATCGACCATCTCGAGGGCGTGCTGTTCATCGACCATCTCTCGCGGCTCAAGCGCGAGCGCGTCACCAAGCGCTTCGCCAAGCAGGCCAGGCGGGAGAGCGCGGCCTGACCGGCCGGAGCCTGATGTCATGAGTTTGCGCGTCATCTTCATGGGCACGCCGGATTTCGCCGTGCCCACCCTCACCGAGATCATCGGCCAGGGCCACGAGGTCGTCTCGGTCTACACGCGTCCGCCGGCCCCGGCCGGGCGCGGCATGGATCTGCGGCTCTCGCCGGTCCACGTCACCGCCGAGCGCTTCGGCATCCCGGTCTTCACGCCGCGCTCGCTGAAAGGCGAGGAGGCGGCCGCGATCATGGCGACGCATGGCGCCGATGTCGCGGTGGTGGTCGCCTACGGGCTGATCCTGCCGCAGGCGATCCTCGACCTGCCGGAGCTCGGCTGCCTCAACCTGCACGCCTCGCTGCTGCCGCGCTGGCGCGGCGCCGCGCCGATCCAGCGCGCCATCATGGCCGGCGACGCCGAGACCGGCGTCTGCGTCATGAAGATGGAGGCCGGGCTCGATACCGGCCCGGTCGGCATGGTCGAGCGGTTGCCCATCGACAGCGACGCCACCGCCGGCGAGATGCACGACCGGCTGGCCGGCCTCGGCGCCGACCTGATGGTGCGTGCGCTGGCGGCGCTCGGCCGCGGCGGCCTGCGCTTCACGCCGCAGGCGGAGGAGGGCGTCACCTATGCCAGCAAGATCGGCAATGACGAGGCGCGGCTGAGCTGGAACCGGCCGGCGCAGCAGGTCCACGATCTGGTGCGCGGCCTGTCGCCCTTCCCGGGCGCCTTCGTCGAGGTCGATCTCGGCAAGGGGCCGGAGCGGCTGAAGCTCCTGCGCACCGCGCGCGCCGGCGGCGCGGCCGAGCCCGGCACGCTGCTCGACGACGAGGGCACGGTCGCCTGCGCGGTCGGGGCGGTGAAGCTGCTGCAGGTGCAGCGCGCCGGGCGCGGCCCGGTCAGCGGCGCCGAGTTCCTGCGCGGCGCCCGGCTTTCGGCCGGCGCGAAGCTCTGACGCGATGCCGCGCTACAAGCTCGTCATCGAATATGACGGCACCCCCTTCTCGGGCTGGCAGCGCCAGGCCAACGCGAATTCGGTGCAGCAGAGCGTCGAGGAGGCGGTCGAGGCCTTCTGCGGCCATCCCGTGCGCCTGCACTGCGCCGGCCGCACCGATGCCGGCGTCCACGCCACCCATCAGGTCGCCCATGTCGACCTCGCCCGCGACTGGCGCACCGACGTGGTGCGCGACGCCAGCAATGCGCGGCTGAAGCGCCTGCCCGTGGCGGTGCTGTCGGCGGAGGCCGTGCCCGAGAGCTTCGACGCCCGCATCTCGGCGACGCGGCGCCATTACGTCTACCGCATCCTCGACCGGCGGGCGCAGCCCGCGCTCGATGTCGACCGCGTCTGGCACGTGCCGGTGCGGCTCGACCACGAGGCGATGGACCGGGCCGCCAAGGCGCTGCTCGGCCATCACGACTTCACCACCTTCCGCGCCGCCGAATGCCAGGCCAACGGGCCGATGCGCACGCTCGACCGGCTCGACGTCCGGCGCGAGGGCCAGGAGGTGGTGGTGTACGCCCATGCCCGCTCCTTCCTGCACCATCAGGTCCGCTCCATGGTCGGCTGCCTGAAGATGGTCGGGATGAAGCGCTGGCACGAGCGGCGGGTCGGCGAGGTGCTGGCGGCGCGCGACCGGGCGCAATGCGCCGCGCTGGCGCCCTCCTGCGGCCTCTACCTCGCCGGCGTGGACTACTGACGGCGCGCGCTCAGAAGGCGGCCAGCCCGAAGGTCCTCAGCACCGCGTAGTCGGCGAGCGCGCTGGCGCAGGCGATCGCCGCGGCGATGCCGTTGCCGCCGCCGAAGGCGGCGCGTGCCACGCAATAGCGCAGCCGCAGCACGATCGCGGCGAAGCCGAGGCTCTGGAACATCGCGATCTGCGGATTGGACCAGCCGATCGCGAACACCGCCGCCGGCACCGCCATCAATCCCGCCGCGAGCACGCCCGACCAGTTCCAGGCGATGACGAAGCCGGTGAAGCGCGGATCGCGCCGCATGGCCGGCGCCAGGGCAAGGAGCAGCAGGGGAACCGCCAGGATGGTCGCCAGCTGCGCGCCGGCGACCGAGGCCGCCAGCATCGGCGCGGCGAACAGGTTCTCGCCGTCGGGCAGATGCGCCAGCAGGCGCTGCGCCGCCAGGGTCGGGATCATCGCTGGCACCGTCAGCAGCAGTGCCGCATAGGACGACCAGAAGCCCTGGCGGGAGAGGTCGAAGCCGGGCAGGGCCTGGCTCTCGGCGCGCAGCAGGCGCCAGGAGGCCCGCAGCGACCGTGTCACGTCATCGGCAGCAAGCCGCATGGTCCGGCCCTCCGCAGCTCATCACATTAGACTTTCGTCTAAACACTGAAGGCTGCGAAAGCGTTCCGGTCAAGCCCCGCCGGCTGCGGCGAAGTAGTCGTCGAGCAGGCGGGCGGTGATCTTCTCCAGCGTGACGAGGTCGGCGACGGCGACCTGCTCGTCGACCTTGTGCATGGTCTGGCCGACCACGCCGAACTCCACCACCGGGCAGTAGCTTTTGATGAAGCGCGCATCCGAGGTGCCGCCGGTGGTCGAGAGCGCCGGCGTGCGCCCGGTCTCGGCCGCGACCGCGCGCGACAGCATCGCCACGAACGGGCCGGGCTCGGTCAGGAAGGCCACGGCGTTGGTCGGCTGGAAGGCGACCTCGTACTGCACCTCGTTGCCGGCCGCCTCGCGCAGGCGCCGCTCGATCTCGGCGGCGAGCGTCTCCGGCGTCCAGAGATCGTTGAAGCGGATGTTGAACACCGCCTTCGCCTGGGCCGGTACGACATTGCTGGCCGGGTTGCCGACATCGAGCGTCGTCACCTCGAGATTGCTCGGGTCGAAATGCGTGGTGCCGGCGTCGAGCGGCGTCGCCTCCAGTCCGGCGAGCAGCCGCACCATGCCGCGGATCGGGTTGCGGGCGAGATGCGGGTAGCCGACATGGCCCTGCACGCCCTGCACCAGGATGCTGCCCGTCAGCGAGCCGCGCCGGCCGATCTTGATCATGTCGCCCATGGCGTTCGGATTGGTCGGCTCGCCGAGCAGGCAATGGTCGAAGCGCTCGCCGCGCGCCTTGGCCCAGGCCAGCAGCTTCACCGTGCCGTTGACCGCCGGCCCCTCCTCGTCGCCGGTGATCAGGAAGGCGATCGAGCCCGGTGCGTCGGGCGCGGCGCGGCGATGGCGGATCGCGGCGGCGACCATGGCGGCGAGCCCGCCCTTCATGTCGCAGGCGCCGCGGCCGTGCAGCACGCCGTCGGCGATCTCGCCGCCGAACGGGTCGCGGCTCCACGCCGCCGGGTCGCCGGGCGGCACCACGTCGGTGTGGCCGGCGATCGCGAAGACCGGGCCTTGCGTGCCGATGCGGGCATAGAGGTTCTCGACGTCCGGCATGCCGGGCTCGGAGAAGACCGGGCGTTCCACCGTGAAGCCCTCGGCGGCGAGCACGCGCTCCAGCAGCGAAAGCGCCCCGCCTTCCGCCGGCGTCACGGAGGGGCAGCGGACCAGCGCCTGGGCGAGGGCGACGGGATCGGCGGGATCGAAGGGCAGGGCTTGCATCGTCATCGCACCGGTTTAGCAGCGGGCGCCGCCGGCGCAACGCCCGCGGCCGCCGGCCCGGGCTTCCCGGGCAGCAGGCCGAGATCGACCAGCGCCACCAGCCAGAGCGCGAGGCTGGCGAGGCCATAGCCCTCCTCCGGGAAGACGCGCCCGGCGAGGCCGAGCAGGACGATCCCGACGACCATCAGCATGCCGTAGAGCGGCGAGCGCCCGCGGTCGATCGCGCGCCGCGCCGCCAGCAGCGACCAGGGCAGGATGGCGAGGCTCTCGGCGAAGGCGGGCACGTCGGCCCCGAACGGGAGCAGATCCTCCGGCAGGTGCTTCAGCGCCAGCACGACGAGTGCCACCAGCAGGCTGCCGAGCCAGAAGCCGGCGCGGCCGAGCGGGCCTTCGAGCGCGGCGAGGTCGCGGATGGACTGCATGGCTTCGGCTCGCATCCTCGGCCGGGCGTGGTGGTTGGGCCCCTTGTCGCATGCGCGGGCCTGCCGGCGAAGATCGTGGTGAAGGAAGGGTTAACGCTACGCCGCGAGGAAATCGCGCCGCAAACCCCCGCCTGCCGCGCCGCGAGCCCAGAAAAGGCTTGTGCGGCGGGAACCGCGTCGCTAGCTGGCGGGAGCGCTATTCACGGAAGTCCTTAAACCGCCATGACCATCCGTCTGCACCGCGGCGACCTGCCCGCCGACTACGATCCGGGCCCGGTTCTCGCCATCGACACCGAGACGCTCGGCCTCAACCCGCAGCGCGACCGGCTCTGCGTGGTGCAGCTCTCGCGCGGCGACGGCTCGGCCGATGTGGTGCAGATCCCGAAGGACGCGCCGCCGCCGCCCAATCTCTGCCGCATCCTCGCCGATCCGGCGGTGCTGAAGCTGTTCCACTTCGCCCGCTTTGACATCGCGGCGCTGAACAAGGCCTTCGGCGTGGTCACCGCCCCGGTCTACTGCACCAAGATCGCCTCGAAGCTGGTGCGCACCTACACCGACCGCCACGGGCTCAAGGACCTTGTGCGCGAGCTGCTCGGCGTCGAACTCTCCAAGCAGCAGCAATCCTCCGACTGGGGAGCCGACACGCTGACCGAGGCGCAGCTCGGCTACGCCGCCTCCGACGTGCTGCACCTGCACGCGCTGAAAGCCAGGCTCGACGTGCTGCTCGCCCGCGAGCAGCGCAGCCATCTCGCCAAGGCCTGCTTCGACTTCCTGCCCGTGCGGGCCGAGCTCGACCTCGCCGGCTGGCCCGAGGTCGACATCTTCGCACATACCTAGATTTGATGTATTCCAGCCCGCGCACCCTCCGCGCGGCCGGTCGGGCGGCGGCGCGGCGATGAGCCTGCGCGCCGCGCCGACATCAAAAAGCCGCCTGTGGTTGGCATTGGGCGGGACATGACCTTGGCGACGACATCACCGGACGCAGGCCCGACGAGGCAGGACAAGGCGCGGCGCGCCGCCTTCCGCTCGGCCCGGCGCCATTCCGGCGTGGTGCGCTGGCTGCGCCGCGCCATCCCGATCGGCGCCGGCCTCGCCGTGATCGCCCTGGTGGCGACGCCCTTCCTGCGCCCGCTCGGCAAGATGGAGCAGGTCTCGCTCGGCTCCGTCGGGGTGTCCGGCGGCAAGGTCGTGATGGAGGCGCCCAAGCTCGCCGGCTATCGCAAGGACAACAGCCCCTACGAGGTCACGGCCAAGTCGGCGCTGCAGGACATCCGCAACCCGACGCAGATCGAGCTGGTCGAGATGATCGCCCGCATCCAGATGAAGTCGGAGGAGGGCTGGGTCACGGTCAACGCCCGCAGCGGCCTGTTCGAGCAGCAGAAGGAGCGGCTCAAGCTGGTCGACGATGTCAGGATCCGCACCGAGTCGGGCTATGACGTGCGCATGCGCGCCGCCGATGTCGACTTCAAGGCCGGCACCGTCAATTCGCGCGAGCCGGTGACCGTCAATCTCGGCACCACCACCGTCGACGCCAACACGCTCGACGTGAAGGACAATGGCGCGCTGATCACCTTCGAGGGCAATGTCCACGTGCTGATCCAGAACGCCCCGGCCGGCAGCCTGGCCGGCCCGCAGCGCGAAGGCAGCACCCCGCGCCTCGACCTGTTGAAGCCGGGGGTGGCGAACGAGGCCCGGGCAGGGCAGAATTGAGATGACGGCGCGGACGGCCCGGGCCCGGAAGGACAAACAAGGCATGCGCATGACCCCCTACCGTCTCGTGCTCGCGGCGGCGCTGGCCGTGGCGCCCGCCGCGGTGGCGCTGGCGCAGCAGCCGGCCAAGCCCGCGACAGCCAAGCCGCGCGGCGGCGGCGCCGGCTCGCCCTTCTCCGGGCTGGGCGGGGACAGCAAGGAGCCGATCAAGATCGACGCCAACAAGCTCGACGTGCTCGACAAGGACAACAAGGCGATCTTCTCGGGCAATGTCGTCGCGGTGCAGGGCGAGACCACGGTGCGCTGCTCGGTCATGACGGTGTTCTACGAGGGCCGCGGCCGCAACGGCGCCGGCGGCGAGGCCAAGCGCCCGGCGACGCCCGCCCCGCAGGCGCAGGGCCAGGGCCAGTCCAACGACGGCGCGATCAAGCGCATCGAGTGCACCGGGCCGGTCACGGTGGTCTCCAAGACCCAGGCGGCGACCTCCGACAACGCCGTGTTCGACCGCTCGACCAACAAGGTCATCATGACCGGCAATGTCGCGCTGAACGACGGGCCCAACATCACCCGCGGCGAGCGGCTGGTCTACGACACGCAGACCGGCATCGCCAATGTCGAGACCAAGCCCGGCGGCCGCGTGCAGGGCTTCTTCGTGCCGAGCTCGGGCGAGCAGGGCAAGGAGACCGGCAAGCCGGCCCCGAAGCCGACCAACTGACGGCGCGCCCGCGCCGCCTTCCCCGTTCCGGGCGTCGCCAGCCCGGCATCCCCTCCCCAGGAGAGCTGCCCGCCAGCTCGTTCCGGAAGCCAGCAGCCGCCTCGTGAGCTCCTCTCCCCACATGCAATCCGATGCCGGCCGCCCCCGCAGCGGGGTGATGTCGCGCCTGCGGGGCCTCTTCGGCGGCCGCGAGCCGCGCAAGGCGCAAGCCCGTCCGGCCGCGGACGCGCCGCGTGACGGCCTCGACGATTCGCCGGTCGCGGCCGCGATGCCCAGCGGCAGCGGCGTTCTGTCGATCAGCGGCCTGCGCAAGAGCTACGGCGCCCGCAACGTCGTCAGCGAGGCCTCGCTCTATGTCCGCAATGGCGAGGCGGTCGGCCTGCTCGGCCCCAACGGCGCCGGCAAGACCACGATCTTCTACATGGTCACCGGGCTGGTCTCCGCCGATCTCGGCACGATCACGCTGGAAGGCGACGACATCACCCATCTGCCGATGTACCAGCGCGCGCGCCTCGGCATCGGCTACCTGCCGCAGGAAGCCTCGATCTTCCGCGGCCTCTCGGTCGAGGACAATATCCGCGCCGTGCTCGAGGTGGTCGAGCCCGACCGCAAACGCCGCGAGCGCGAGCTCGACAAGCTGCTCGACGAGTTCAACATCACCCGGCTGCGCAAGGCGCCCTCGATCGCGCTCTCCGGCGGCGAGCGCCGGCGCTGCGAGATCGCCCGCGCGCTCGCCGGGCGGCCCTCCTTCATCCTGCTCGACGAACCCTTCGCCGGCATCGATCCGATCGCGGTCGGCGACATCCAGCAGCTGGTGCGCCAGCTCACCGATCGCGGCATCGGCGTCCTGATCACCGACCATAATGTCCGCGAGACGCTCGGGCTGGTCGACCGCGCCTACATCATCCATTCCGGCCGGGTGCTGACCGAGGGCTCGCCGGCCGAGATCATCGCCAACGCCGATGTCCGCCGCGTCTATCTCGGCGAGGATTTCCGTCTCTGACGGCCTTTGACGCGACCGCTCACTGCCGCTAGGCTTGCCCAAAGGCAAGAAGCGTGCCGATTTGGTGGCGAGCGTGTGAGGGAGCCGGGCCGCGATGGCGATGATGCCGCGCATGGAGCTGCGCCAGGGCCAGTCCCTGGTGATGACGCCGCAGCTGCTGCAGGCGATCAAGCTTCTCCAGCTCTCCCATCTCGAACTGCAGACCTTCGTGGAGAACGAGCTCGAGCGCAATCCGCTGCTCGAGCGGGCCGACGAGGCGCCGGAGCCGGTGGTGCCGGACGCGATGGCGAGCGCCATGGCGGCCGATACCGAGCGCTATGAGCGCGCCGAGAGCCTCAACACCCAGGAAGGCATGGAGACGCGGCTCGGCACCGGGCTCGACAACGTCTTCCAGGCCGAGCAGCCGCAGGTGGCGCGGCTGGAGGCGCAGGGCGCCGACACGCTGCCGGTGACCGGTGGCAGCTATGGCGGCAGCGGCGGTAGCTTCGACGAGGGGCCGGAGGGCTTCGAATCGGGGCTGGTCGCCGATCTCAGCTTGCACGACCATCTCGCCGCGCAGCTCGACCTGATCGTCACCGCCCCGGCCGACCGGCTGATCGGCGCCCATCTCATTGATGCGGTCGACGAGGCCGGCTACCTCTCCGAGCCGGTCGCCGAGATCGCGGCCCGGCTCGGCGTCGCCGAGGCGCGCGTCGAAAAGGTGCTGCATCTCGTCCAGGGGCTCGATCCCAGCGGCGTGGCGGCGCGCGACGTCGCCGAATGCGTGGCGATCCAGCTGCGCGACCGCGACCGCTACGACCCGGCCATGCAGGCGCTGGTCGCCAATCTGGCGCTGGTCGCCCGGCGCGACCTCGCGGCGCTGAAGCGCATCTGCGGCGTCGACGACGAGGACATCGCCGACATGATCGCCGAGATCCGCCGGCTCGATCCCAAGCCCGGCCGGGCCTTCGGCGGCGGCACGGCCGCGACCGTGGTGCCGGACGTCTTCATCCGCCCGGCGCCGGACGGTTCCTGGCTGGTCGACCTCAACCCGGAGACCCTGCCGCGCGTGCTGGTCAACCAGACCTATCATGCCCGCGTTTCGGGCCGGGCCCGCAACGAGGAGGAGCGCTCCTTCATCGCCGAGTGCCTGCAGACCGCCAACTGGCTGACGCGCTCGCTGGAGCAGCGCGCCCGCACTATCCTCAAGGTCGCCAGCGAGATCGTGCGCCAGCAGGACGGCTTCTTCGCCCATGGCGTCGAGCATCTGCGCCCGCTCAACCTGAAGACCGTCGCCGACGCGATCGGCATGCACGAATCGACCGTGTCGCGGGTGACCTCGAACAAGTATCTGGCCTGCCCGCGCGGCGTCTTCGAGATGAAGTACTTCTTCTCGGCGGCGATCGCCGCGACCGGCCATGGCGAGGCGCATTCGGCCGAAGCGGTGCGACACCGCATCCGCCAGATGATCGACGAGGAGCCGCCGGGCGCCGTGCTCTCCGACGATGCGATCGTCACGAAGCTCAAGGATAGCGGCATCGACATCGCCCGGCGGACCGTCGCCAAGTACCGGGAATCGCTGCGGATTCCATCCTCGATGGAACGCCGCCGCGAGAAGGCCGCACGCGGCGCCGGCCAGCGCTGAACGCGGCGCGGGACGGGCGGCCGGCAGGGCGTCCCGGCCGTCGGCGACGCGCGCTTCATGGCGCCGGCATGGCGGCCCGGCCAGTCGCCCCGCTGGCCCTTGGCCGCATTGACAAGCCCGCGACCCCGTCCTTACCTCCAAGGGATGGCCGCTGACTTTGGCCATGGCGACAAGAAGGGGAAGCACTCCATGAGCTTGCGAATCTCCGGCAAGAATCTCGACGTTGGCGAGGCCCTGCGCGGCCAGGCCGAGGCTCGGGTGGCCGCAGCCCTCGGCAAATATTACGAGGGCGGCTTCCAGGGCCATGTGACCGTCGGCAAGGACGGCAGTGCCTTCAGGACCGACGGCGTGCTGCATCTTTCGTCGGGAATCACGCTCGAGGCTTCGGCCACCGCCCACGACGCCTATGCCAGCCTCGACAAGATGGCGGAGCGTATCGAGAAGCGCTTGCGCCGCTACAAGCGCCGCCTCAAGGACCGCTCCGCTGCCCAGAACGGCCGCGAAAGCCTCGAAATCCCCAGCTATGTGATCGCGGCCCCGGACGAGGATACCGAGGAGCCGGAGCGCGACGCCGCCGGCGAAAACCCGGTGATCGTGGCCGAATCGACCCGCTCCCTGCTGCGGATGACGGTCAGCGACGCCGTCGCCGAGCTCGATCTGACGGGCTCTCCGGTGATCGTCTTCAGACATGCTGGCAATGACAGGGTGAACGTCGTATATCGCCGCGGTGACGGCAATATCGGCTGGATCGATCCGCCGGCTTCCCTCTCGTGAAGTCCCGCCGCCTTGCGCAGCTGGTTCCGGGCAGGCCGACCCTCGGCTCTGCCCGGTTTCCGGCATGGGACGTGCATGGACAGGTCTATGACGCTAACCGATCTTCTCCGGCCGGACGCGGTGATCTCGCCGCTGCGGGCCAACAGTAAGAAGCAGGCGCTCCAGGAGCTGGCGCAGCACGCGGCGGTCCTGACCGGGCTGCCCGAGCGCGACCTTTACGAGGCGCTGATGCAGCGCGAGCGCCTCGGCTCCACCGGCATCGGCGACGGCATCGCCATCCCGCACGGGCGCGTCGCCGGCTCCGACAAGCTGGTTGGCCTGTTCGCGCGCACCGAGAAGCCGCTCGACTTCGAGGCGCTCGACGGCCAGCCCGTCGACATCCTCTTCGTGCTGATCGCGCCGGAAGGCGCGGGCGCCGACCATCTCAAGGCGCTGGCGCGCGTCGCCCGCGTCCTGCGCGATCCCGCGGTGCAGGAGCAGGTGCGTCAGGCGCACGATCCCGCCGCGATCTACGCCATCCTCTCCGATATCGCCGCCCAGGCCGCCTGAGGCGCCGGGCGCGCACCGCCTTTGAATCATTTCAATCCGGGCTTGGAGGGCTTGTCCCGAAGGGCTATGACGCGGCCAGACGTTCAGGGCGCCGCGTTTCGCGTGGACGGCGCCGACATCGCCGGAGCCGCACCGATGGCCTATGCCCATGTCGACCTCTTCCCCCTTGGCGAGGACGAGACCCCCTACCGCTCGCTCGGCAGCGAGGGCGTCGCGGTCGAGACCGTCGGCGGCCGCGAGATCCTGACGGTGTCGCGCGAGGCGATCCGCCGGCTCTCCGAGCAGGCCTTCATCGACATCAACCATCTGCTGCGCCCGGGCCATCTCGCGCAGCTCGCCAGGATCCTCGACGATCCCGAGGCGACCGCCAACGACCGCTTCGTCGCCTACGACCTCCTGAAGAACGCCAACATCGCCGCCGGCGGCGTGCTGCCGATGTGCCAGGACACCGGCACCGCGATCATCATGGGCAAGAAGGGCGCCAGGGTCTGGACCGAGGGCGGCGACGAGGCCGCGCTGGGCGAGGGGGTCTACGACGCCTATCGCAAGCGCAACCTGCGCTACTCCCAGGTCGCGCCGCTCTCCATGTTCGAGGAGAAGAACACCGCGACCAACCTGCCGGCGCAGATCGAGATCTATGCCGAGGGCGAGGACGCCTACAAGTTCCTCTTCGTCGCCAAGGGCGGTGGCTCGGCCAACAAGACCTTCCTGTTCCAGGCGACGCCCTCTCTGCTGACGAAGGACCGGATGATGGCCTTCCTCAAGGAGAAGATCCTGACCCTGGGGACGTCGGCCTGCCCGCCCTATCATCTCGCCATCGTCATCGGCGGCACCTCGGCCGAGCAGAACCTCAAGGCGGTCAAGCTCGCCTCGACCCGCTATCTCGACGCGCTGCCGACGCAGGGTTCCGAAGCCGGCCACGCCTTCCGCGACCTGGAGATGGAGGCGGAGGTCCACAAGCTGACCCAGGCGCTCGGCGTCGGCGCGCAGTTCGGCGGCAAGTATTTCTGCCATGACGTGCGGGTGATCCGCCTGCCGCGCCACGGCGCCTCGCTGCCGATCGGGCTCGGCGTCTCCTGCTCGGCCGACCGCCAGGCCAAGGGCAAGATCACCAAGGACGGCATCTTCCTCGAGGCGCTGGAGACCGACCCGTCGACCTACCTGCCCGAGATCGACGAGGCCAAGCTCGGTGGCGATGTCGTGAAGATCGACCTCGATCGGCCGATGAGCGAGATCCTGGCGACGCTCTCGCGCCACCCGGTCAAGACGCGGCTCTCGCTCACCGGCACCATCATCGTCGCGCGCGACGCCGCCCACGCCAAGATCCGCGAGCGGCTGGAGCGCGGCGAGGGCATGCCGGACTATTTCAAGAACCACCCGGTCTACTATGCCGGCCCGGCCAAGACGCCGGACGGCATGGCGTCCGGCTCGTTCGGGCCGACCACGGCCGGCCGCATGGATTCCTTCGTCGACCAGTTCCAGTCCTTCGGCGGCTCGATGGTGATGCTGGCCAAGGGCAACCGCTCCGCGGCGGTGCGCGAGGCCTGTGCGAAGCATGGCGGCTTCTATCTCGGTTCGATCGGCGGGCCGGCGGCGCGTCTGGCCCAGGATTGCATCCGCAAGGTCGAGGTGCTCGAATATCCCGAGCTCGGCATGGAGGCGGTCTGGCGCATCGAGGTCGAGGATTTCCCCGCCTTCATCGTCATCGACGACAAGGGCAACGACTTCTTCAAGGAGCTCAATCTCGGATGATCGCCCGCGCCGTCCTCGCCGCCTGCTTGGCGCTGTCCGGCCTCTGGCTGGCGGCGGAGCCCGTGCGCGCCCAGGGCCGGCCGCTGCCGGCGACCTGCGCGCGCGACCTCTTCCAGAACGAGGCGGCGATGCGCCAGCGCCAGCACCGGATGCAGGCGGTGGCGAGCGCCGACCAGGCGACGCAATGTGCCGCCTGGCGCGACCATGTCGGCTTCCTGCAGAAGGCGCGTTCGGTCTTCGCGACCTGCCAGAGCGGCCGCGAGCGCGAGCAGAACGTCGCCGAGATGGACCAGTCGCTGGCGGATTATCGCGCGTTGCTGGCCAATCGCTGCGGCAAGCGCTGACGCCCTCCGCGCGATCGCGCCGCCGCGCGCGGCCACGCCCCCTTCCGAGAAAGGCCCGCCATGACCGACCAGACCGAAGGCCCGCTCGGCATCGCCGTCGTGCCGGTGACGCCCTTCCAGCAGAACTGCTCGATCGTCTGGTGCACGCGCACGAAGCAGGCGGTGGTGGTCGATCCGGGCGGCGACGTGGCGCGCATCCGCGAGGCGTTGGGGCAGCTCGGGCTCACCCCGACCGCGATCTGGCTGACGCATGGCCATCTCGACCATGCCGGCGGCGCCGCCGAACTCGCCGAGGCGCTTGCCGTGCCGGTCGTCGGCCCGCACGAGGCCGACCGCTTCCTGCTCGACGAGCTGCCGAGCTCGGGCCTGCGCTTCGATATCCGCGACATGCGCGCGGTCACGCCCGATCGCTGGCTGGTCGAGGGCGACACGGTCCAGGTCGGCGACGCGGTGTTCTCGGTGCTGCACGTGCCGGGGCACACGCCCGGCCACGTCACCTTCTTCCAGAAGGATCTGCGCTTCCTGCTGGCCGGCGACACCGTCTTCGCCGGCTCGGTCGGGCGCACCGATTTTCCCTATGGCAGCCACGAGACGCTGATCGAGGGGGTCCGCACCAAGCTCCTGCCGCTCGGCGACGAGGTGCAGTTCCTGCCCGGCCACGGCCCGGCGAGCACGCTCGGCGAGGAGCGTCGCAACAATCCCTTCCTGCAGGGCTGAGCGGCAGCGCTGGTTCTGTGGGTTTGGAAGGCGACGGGGCATTGCTGCGCGCCGGTCGCGAGAGGCCGTGACGGGGGCCTGAAAATGCCAACGGCCATGTCCGTGAGGGGCGCGCGTACATCCGGCGTCGCCGACCTTACGAAACCATGGCCGTCTCCCGCGACGGAGGGCGCTCTGAGGCTCCCTCGACATCGCGATGAGGCCGATATGGTCATGGGGCGGCCGGCTTTCAAGGGCCGCCGCCGGCCGCGGTTGCCGGCGCCGGGCGCCGTGCCATAGTGGCCGCCATGTGGGCGATTCTCGAAGGTTACTGGCCGCATCTTCTGGCCGCGGCGACGCTGATCCTGTCGACGGCGGCCGCGATCCACGCGGTGATGACCAAGGACGAGGTGCGCGCCGCGCTCGGCTGGGTCGGCGTCATCCTGCTCTCGCCGCTGCTCGGGCCGCTGATCTACGCCATCGCCGGTATCAACCGGATGCGCCGCGCCTCGATCATCTCGCAGCGGCGCACCGATCTCGGGCCGCGCGCCACCGGCGATCCCTTCGGCGTGACCGACGATTTCGTCGGCGAGGTCTTCGGCCGCCGCTTCGTCGGCCTGCGCACGCTGGGCGACAGGGTGGCGCGGCGCCGGCTCAGCGCCGGCAACGGCATCGCCACGCTGCGGACCGGCGACGAGGCCTATGCGGCGATGATCGCGGCGATTGAGGCCGCGCATCGCTGCATCATCCTGGAAAGCTACATCTTCGACCGCGATCCGGTCGGCCTGCGCATCGCCGATGGGCTGATCGCGGCGGCGTCGCGCGGCGTCGCGGTCCGGGTGCTGATCGATGCGGTCGGCGCCCGCTATTCGGTGCCGAGCATCGTCGGCCATCTGCGCCGGGGCGGCATCGCGGTCGACGTGTTCAACGGCAACATCGTCATGGGGCTGCGGCTGCCCTATGCCAATCTGCGCACCCACCGCAAGCTGCTGGTGGTGGACGGCCGGGTCGCCTTCGCCGGCGGCATGAACATTCGCCAGGGCTTCACCGCCGAGTTCGCCGGCGAGGCCATGGCGCGCGACACGCATTTCCGCATCACCGGCCCGGTGGTTGCCGATCTCTTCGCGGTCGCGGCCGAGGACTGGCGCTTCGCCTCGGGCGAGGCGCTGGAGGGTGATCTCTGGCGCGCCGTGCCGGCCGGCCCCGCCCCGGCGGAGGAGGACGGTTCGCACCGCGGCGTGCTGATGCGTGCCGTCGCCTCCGGCCCCGATTCCAGCCTCGAGACCAATCACCGCATGCTGATCGGCGCGTTTTCGGTGGCGCGCGAGACGATCCGCATCATGTCGCCCTATTTCCTGCCGGATCGCGAGCTGATCAGCGCGCTGGTCACCGCCTCGCGGCGCGGCGTGGCGATCGACATCGTGGTGCCCGACGTCAACAATCTCGTGCTGGTCGACCGGGCGATGCGGGCGCAGTTCGACCAGGTGCTCAAGGATGGCTGCCGGGTCTGGCGGGCCGGCGGCGCCTTCGACCATTCCAAGCTGATCGCGGTCGACGGCGCCTGGGCCTACGCCGGCTCGTCCAATATCGACCCGCGCTCGCTGCGGCTGAACTTCGAGATCGACCTGGAAGTGCTCGACCACGCCTTCGCGCGCGACATCGAGGAGCGGGTGGACGCGGCGATCGCCCGCGCCCGCCCGGTAACCCTGGCCGAGCTCAGGGCCAAACCCTTCCCGATCCGCCTGCTCGACCGCACGCTCTGGCTGTTCTCGCCCTATCTGTAGGGGGCGGGGACAGAGCACGACCGCCGTCATTCCGGGGCGGGCCGAAGGCCCGAGCCCGGAACCCATGAACACGGCCTGTCCAGGACCTGTCTCGGATCGGCCGCGCCTTCCCGTTGATCCTCGTGTTCATGGGTTCCGGGCTCATCGCTCCGCGATGCCCCGGAATGACGGGGCGTTTCGCGGCAGGACGGTGCGGTCGCCGGTACGCCGCCGCTTCCGCGACCCGGCGCTGCCGCCTGCGCACGCGCTCCGGACGACGCAAGCGCTCGCGGTCACCGCACTTCCGGCGACGCAAGCGCTCCCGGTCACCGCGCTCCACCCCACAGACTAAAACGGGCCCGCGCGGGGCCCGTTGCGTCTCGATCGTCAGGCGCCTGTGGCGTCAGTCCTTGGCGCGTTCGACATAGGAGCCGTCGGCCGTCATCACGACGACGCGGGTGCCGACGCCGATATGCGGGGGCACCGCGCTGCGCACGCCATTGGAGAGGATGGCGGGCTTGTAGGAGGAGGAGGCCGTCTGGCCCTTGGTGACCGGCTCGGTCTCGACCACCTCGAGCGTGACGCGCTGCGGCAGCTCGATCGCCACGGCGCGGTCGTCGAAGATCGACAGCGTCACCTTCATGTTCTCGAGCAGATAGGGAGCGGCATCGCCGATCACGTCGGCGTCGACCGGGATCTGGTCGTAGCTCTCCGGGTTCATGAAGACGTACTGCTCGCCGTCCTGGTAGAGATAGGTGAAGTCGCGGTCCTCGACATAGGCGCGCTCGACCTGCTCGGTCGTCTTGTAGCGATGCGAGACCTTCACCGAGTCCGAGATGCGGCGCATGTCGATCTGGGTCGTCGGCGTGCCCTTGCCGGGGAAGAAGCTCTCTGCCGACAGCACCGTGCAGAGCTGGCCGTCGATCTCGAGGACGTTGCCCTTGCGGACGGAGGAGGCGATGACCTTGACCACGTGGAAATCCTTGCTGGTGCGCGACGGGCGCGCACGTTATGTCGTTCTCGTCGCCCGCGCACTACCGCATTTGCGCGCGAAACGGAAGCTGCCGGCAGGTTTTCGCGAGGATCGATGAGGCAAGCCCCCCCGCCGTTCTGGCGGCCGGACGTCCATGCCGACCGCCGCCCGGCCCTGCTGGCGCGCGGTCGCGTCAGGGCGGCGCTGCGGCGCTGGTTCGAGGCGCGCGACTTCGTCGAGGTCGAGGGCGCGATCCTGCAGCGCTCGCCCGGCAACGAGACGCATCTGCACGGCTTCGCCACCACGCTCGTCGATGATGCCGGCGTCGATCACCCCTATTACCTGCACACCTCGCCGGAATTCGCCGCCAAGAAGCTGCTGGCCGCCGGCGAGCGCCGCATCTTCGATTTCGCCCGCGTCTTCCGCAATCGCGAGCGCACGGCGCTGCACCATCCCGAGTTCACCATGCTGGAATGGTACCGGGTCGGCGAGCCCTACAGCGTGCTGATGGAGGATTGCGCCGCGCTGCTGGCCGAGGCGGCGCGTGCCGCCGGCGTCGCCGTGCTGCGCTGGCGCGGCCACGAGGTCGATCCCTTCGCCGAGCCGGAGCGCCTGACCCTGGCCGAGGCCTTCGCCCACCATGCCGGCATCGACCTGATGGCGACGATCGCGCCCGACGGGACGACCGATCGCGACGGGCTCGCCGCCGCGGCGCGCGGCGCCGGCATCCGGCTGGCGCAGGATGACAGCTGGTCCGACATCTTCAGCCGCGTCCTGTCGGAGACGATCGAGCCGATGCTCGGCCGCGGTCGCGCCACCATTCTCTGCGAATACCCGGTCTCGGAAGCGGCGCTCGCCCGGCCCAAGCCCGGCGACCCGCGCGTCGCCGAGCGCTTCGAGCTCTATGCCTGCGGCGTCGAACTCGCCAACGCCTTCGGCGAATTGACCGATGCGGCCGAGCAGCGCCGGCGCTTCGAGGCGGACATGGACGAGAAGCAGCGCATCTACGGCGAACGCTACCCGATCGACGAGGATTTCCTCGCCGCGCTCGCGACCATGCCCGAGTCCGCCGGCATCGCGCTCGGCTTCGACCGGCTGGTGATGCTCTGCACCGGGGCGCGCCGCATCGACGACGTGCTCTGGACGCCGGTGGCAGCGCCGCAGGACGGGCCGCGATGAGCGCGCGCGTCTCGGTCTTCCCCGTGCGGCCGGCCGCCGAGGCGGAAGGCGCCTCGCTGCGTAACGTCGACGCGCTGGTCGAGCGCGGGCTGGTCGCGGCCGAAGCCCGCGCACCGCTCGACGCGGTGGCGCGCCGCTACGCCGTCTCGCTGACGCCTGCGGTCGCGGCGCTGATCGATCCGTCCGATCCCGCCGACCCAATGGCGCGCCAGTTCGTGCCCGATGCGGCCGAACTGGTCACCGCGCCCGAGGAACTGGCCGATCCGATCGGCGACGCGGCGCATTCCCCAGTCGAGGGCGTGGTGCACCGCTATCCCGACCGGGCGCTGCTCAAGCTCGTCCATGCCTGCCCGGTCTATTGCCGCTTCTGCTTCCGCCGCGAGATGGTCGGGCCGGGCGGCGATGCGCTCACCGGCGAGAAGCTCGACGCCGCCTTCGCCTATCTCGCCGCCCGCAAGGAGATCTGGGAGGTCGTCATGACCGGCGGCGACCCGCTGATCCTCTCGGCGCGGCGGGTGCGCGAGATCACGGCCCGGCTGGCCGGGCTCGACCATGTGAAGGTGACGCGCTGGCATACGCGGGTGCCGATGGTGCAGCCCGAGCGCATCACCGCCGATTATGCACGCGCGCTGCTGGTGCCGGGCAAGGCGAGCTATCTCGCGGTCCACGCCAACCATCCGCGCGAATTCACCCCGGCCGCCCGCGCGGCGCTGGCCCGGCTCGCCGATGCCGGCCATGTCCTGATCAGCCAGAGCGTGCTGCTCAAGGGCGTCAACGCCGATGTCGCGACATTGTCGGCGCTGATGCGCGCCTTCGTCGAGAACCGGGTGAAGCCCTATTACCTCCACCATCCCGACCTCGCGCCGGGCACCGGCCATTTCCGGCTCTCGCTCGCCGAGGGGCAGGCGCTGGTGAAGAGCCTGCGCGGTCATCTGTCCGGCCTGTGCCAGCCGACCTATATCCTCGACATCCCCGGCGGCGCCGGCAAGATCCCGGTCGGCCCCGCCTTCCTCTCCGGCTGCGAGACGCCGGGGTCCGGCGGCGTCGCCGAGGATCGCGACGGCCGCCTCCACGCCTATCCGCCGGCCTGAGCGGCCGTCGACTGCCGCGAAGGAGCGGACCCGATGCTCACACCCTCCACCCCGGAGAAGCTGGCGATCGCCATCGTCTCGGACCTCGCCTGCCCGTGGTGCTTCATCGGCAAGGCCCGGCTCGAGACGGCGCTGGAGCGCCTCGGCCTGAGCGAGCGCGTCGCCATCACCTGGCTGCCCTACGAGCTCAACCCCGAGATGCCCGAAGACGGCATGGACCGCACCGCCTATCTCGACGCCAAGTTTGGCGCCGGCAAGCGCCGCGAGATTGAGCTGCGCCTGTCGGAGGCGGCGCTGGAAAGCGGCGTCACCTTCAACTGGTCGGCGGTGACGAAGAGCGTCAACACCCGCCTCGCCCATATGCTGGTCGCGGCTGCCGCCACGGTGCAGCGCGCCGGAGAGATGACGGCCGCCCTCTTCGCCGCCTATTGGCGCGACGGGCGCGATATCGGCGATCTCGACACGCTCGTCGCCATCGCGGTGGAGCTCGGCTTCGACGAGCAGGCGGTGCGCGACGAGCTCGCCAATGACGAGCTGCGCGACACGGTGATCGGGCTGGAGGATCACGCCCGCAAGGTCGGCGTCACCGGCGTGCCCTTCTTCATCGTCGACGGCCGCCTCGCCGTCTCGGGCGCCCAGCCCCCCGAGGTCTGGAGCCAGGTCTTCGCGCAGGTGGCGGCCGAGCGGCGCGGCTGAGCCCTCCGGCTTGCATCGGGCGGCGCTCCTGTGTCATCGCCCGGGGCGAGCAGGAGAGAGCAGCATGGCCCGCAAGACCGAACTCAAGGACCGCATGATCGTCGCGCTCGACGTGCCGACGATCTGGGACGCCTATCGCATCGTCGGCGCGCTCGGCGACGAGGCCGGCTTCTACAAGATCGGCTACCGCCTCGCCTTCGCCGGCGGGCTCGACCTCGCCCGCCAGCTGGTGGCCGAGGGCAAGAAGGTCTTCCTCGACCTCAAGCTGCACGACATCGGCAACACGGTGACCGAGGGCGTCGACTCGCTGACCCGGCTCGGCGTCACCTTCCTCACCGTCCACGCCTATCCGCAGACCATGCGCGGCGCGGTCACCGGCCGCGGGGAGGCGGCGATGCGCCTGCTCGCGGTCACGGCGCTGACCTCCTATGACGACGGCGATCTGAAGGATGCCGGCTACGGGCTGGCGGTGCGCGACCTGGTGCGCATGCGCGCCGAACAGGCGCGGGTGGCGGGCGTCGACGGCATCGTCTGCTCGGCGGCGGAGACGCAGCTGGTGCGCGACGTGATCGGCTCCGACATGGTGATCGTCACCCCCGGCATCCGCCCGGCGGGCAGCGCCGCCGGCGACCAGAAGCGCACGCTGACGCCGGCCGAGGCGATCCGCGCCGGGGCCGACCATCTCGTCATCGGCCGCCCGATCATCCGCGCCGCCGATCCGCGCGCCGCGGCCGCCGCGATCATGGACGAGATCGCCTCCGCCGCCTAATCTCCGGCCGCCACGAAACGGAGATTCCGGCGAATGCCCAAGGGATATGTGATCGGTCGCGCCAAGGTGACCAATGCCACGCAGTGGGCGGCCTATGCGGCCCGTTCCTCCGAGGTGATGAAGCAGTTCGGCGGCACGCCGATCGTCCGCGGCGGCCAGATGACCGTCGGCGAGGGCGAGGGCCGCGCCCGCAACATCGTCATCGAGTTCCCCGACTTCGCCTCGGCTAAGGCCTATGTCGCCTCGGCGGAGTACAACGAGGCGCGCAAGCTGCGCGAGGGGGCCGGCGAGATCGACCTCGTCGCCGTCGAAGGGGTCTGAGCGTGGCCAAGGGTTACTGGATCGCGCGCGTCGACGTGCAGAACGAGGCGGAATACGCCGCCTATCGGTCGCTGAACGCGATCGCCTTCGCCAAATACGGCGCGAAGTTCGTCGTGCGCGGCGGCGAGTACAAGCTCGCCCGCGGCGAGGGCCGCAAGCACAACGTCGTGCTCGAGTTCAAGGACATCGAGACCGCCCGCGCCTGCTACGAATCGCCGGAATACCAGGCGGCGGTGCAGCATCTCGCCAAGGTCGGCCCGACGGACCTCGTGATCATCGAGGGCTATGAGGGCGCGCAGCCGGGCGACTGAGGTCGCCGGCCGGCCATCCGTCCGGGGCTCGCGCGCGGCGCCTGCCCCGGACGCTCGGGCGCGCGGCGCGGATGCGCCGCCCGCTCAGCTCTCGAACAGCGTGCGGTAGCGTGCCGGCTGCGAGCGCAGATACTGCTTCGGCGCCTTGACTGTCGCACCGAGATGGGCGGCGGCGTGCCAGGGCCAGCGCGGGTCGAACAGGATGCCGCGGGCCAGCGCCACCATGTCGGCATCGCCGCCGGCGACCACCGCCTCGGCATGCTCGTAATCGGTGATCAGCCCGACCGCCATGGTCGGCACGCCGGTCGCCTGCTTCACCGCCCGCGCCAGCGGCACCTGGTAGCCCGGCGCCAGCGCGATTCTCTGCGCCGCCGAGAGCCCACCGCTCGAGACGTGCATGAAGTCGACGCCGCGTGCCTTCAGCGCTTCCGCGAAGGCGACCGTCTGCTCGCTGTCCCAGCCGCCCTCGACCCAGTCCGTGCCGGAGACGCGCACGCCCACCGGCAGCCCGGCCGGCGTCGCCGCGCGCACCGCCTCGAAGACCTCGAGCGGGAAGCGCATGCGGTTCTCCAGCGTGCCGCCATAGGCGTCGTCGCGCTGATTGGAGAGCGGCGAGAGGAACTGGTGCAGCAGGTAGCCATGGGCGGCGTGGATCTCGATCGCCTGCAGGCCGATGCGGGCGGCGCGCCGCGCCGCGGCCGCGAAGGCCTCGCGGATGCGGGCGAGGCCGGCTGCGTCGAGCGCCAGCGGCAGGCGGTCCTCCTGCTGCATCGGCAGGGGCGAGGGCGCCACCGTCTCCCAGCCGCGCTCGCCCAGCGGATACTGGCCGCCGCCGAGCCAGGGCGCCCGCACCGAGGCCTTGCGGCCGGCATGGCCGAGCTGCACGCCGATCGGCATGTCGGAATGGCGGCGTACCGTCTCGAGCACGCGCGCCAGCGCCGTCTCGTTGACGTCGCTCCACAGGCCGAGATCGTCCGGGCTGATCCGCCCCTCGGGCTCGACCGCGGTCGCTTCCAGGATCAGCAGCCCGGCGCCGGAGAGCGCCAGATTGCCGAGATGGAGGGTGTGCCAGTCGGTCGCGTCGCCGTCGACGGCCGAATACTGGCACATCGGCGCGATCACCACGCGGTTGGGCAAGGTGAGGCCGCCGAGATCGATCGGGCGGAAGAGCTGGCTCGCCATGGTGGATTCGGGCTCCCGGAATGCGGTGTCTGTCGTCAGGATGAGGGCGGGGCGAAGGCTAGCCCGAGATCGCCCAGATCGCGAAGGGGTAGGTCAGCGCCGCCAGCGCCGTCGAGATCACGATCGCGACGGCGATCGGCCGGCTGCCGGTCTCGAAGCGCTCGGAGATGATGAAGACGTTGGCGGCGATCGGCACCGCCGCATAGAGCACGCCGGCCTGCACCCAGAGCGGATCGAGCCGCAGCAGCACCGCCAGCACGAACCAGGTCAGCAGCGGATGCAGGATCAGCTTGCCGGCGACCAGCGGCATGACGATGCGCCATTGCAGGTCGCCGCTGCGGGCCCAGAGGAAGGCGGCGATGCCGAGCGCGAAGATGCCGACCGGCGCTGCCGAGGAGCCGAGGAAGAGCAGGAAGCGGTCGACCGGCTCGGGCAGGACGAGGCCGCTCAGCGACAGCGCCAGCCCGCCCAGGATCGAGAGCATGAACGGGTTGACGAGGGTGCCGCGCACCAGCCGCAGCCCGATGCGCCAGGGCGAGCCGCCGCCGCGCCCGGCCTCGATCAGCCCGATCGAGAGCGGCACGATCAGCGCGGTGTCGACGATCAGCGCGATCACGATCGGCGCCGCGGCCCGGTCGCCCATGAAGGCGAGCATCAGCGGCACGCCGAGGAAGGTGAAGTTGCCGCCGACCAGGCATTGCGACCGCGACACCGCGGTCGGGAAGGGCAGGCCGGCGAGGCGCCGGAAGAGCAGGATGCCGCAGGCCAGCACCGCGACGCCGAGCAGCGCCATCGCCGCGAAGAACAGGCCGTTCCACAGGGCGGCGACCGGTTCGCGCGACATCACCCGCAGCACCATGGCGGGCGCCGCGATCAGGAAGGCGTAGGCGTTGAGCACCCTGACCGTATCGAGGCTGAACATCCCGCGCCAGGCGCTGAAGGCGCCCAGCCCGATCACGGCGAAGAAGGGAGTACTGACGGCGAGCTTTTCCCGTTGGGGGGGGGCGGGGGGCCGGCTGGGGGCCCCGCCGCCCTCCTTCGCGGCGGGCGCCCGCCGCGCGCCCCCCCGCCGGCGCATGCGCCGGCGGCGTCCGTGGATGGGGCGGCAGCATGCGGGCGGGTCGGTCCGCCGCGCGGCTCAGCGCGCCAGGAAGCCGCCGTCGACCGGCAGGGTGTGGCCAGTGACCATGCCGGAGGCCGGGCTGGCGAGATAGAGGAAGGCGCCGGCGACCTCCTCGACCTCGGCGAGGCGGCCCATGGGGGTCGCCGCCTCGACCTCCTGCTGCAGGCCCGGCCGCTCGAGCAGCTGCGCGGTCAGCCCGGTGCGCACGAACCAGGGCGCGACCGCGTTGACCCGGATGCCGCCCTGCGCCCACTCCACCGCGAGCGCGCGGGTCATGTTGACGATGGCGCCCTTGGTGGTCTGGTAGGGCGCGTTGGGATAGAGCCCGCCCGACAGACCCATCACCGAGGCGGTGTTGACGATGCGCCCGCCGCCGGCCGGCAGCATGTGGCGCGCCGCCGCCCGGGCGCAGAGGAACATGCCGGTCATGTTGACCGAGACGACGCTGTTCCAGTCGGCCGCCGAGATCTCCAGCGTCGGGCGCCGGATCGCGATGCCGGCATTGTTGATCAGCACGTCGAGCCGGCCATGGCGCTTGACCACGTCGTCGAAGAAGGCGTCGACCGCGGCCTCGTCGGTGACGTCGAGCGAGGGCTCGGAGCTGCGGTCGGCGATCACCACCGTGGCGCCGGCCTCGGTCAGCGCCTCGGCGACCGCGGCGCCGATGCCGCTGGCGCCGCCGGTGACGATGGCGACTTCTCCGTCGAGCCGGAAACGATCGAGAATGCTCATGGGCGCTGGTCCGTCATGCGGGGTCGGGAAGGCTCGGAAGGGCGCGCCGGCCCGCGGCCGCCTCGCCCCGCCGCCCGCGCGGGTTCCGCTCGGGCAGCGCGCGTCTGTCGCGCATATCGGCGGGCGAGTCGACCCGGTGCCGGCGCGGCGGCCATGCGGCCGCGGCGCCGTTGCACTGCGATAGGCTCTTGATGCGGCGCATGCCGGCGGGCCAAATAGCGCAAGGCCGCCGCCCACGACCGGCCGGCGGCGCCAGCGAAGGATACCGGAACGATGCTGCCCAGACGTCTCGTCGCGGTCCTGCTGGCCCTGCCGGTCCTCGCCTGGCCGGCCCTGGCCCCCCAGGTGCAGGCCCAGTCGCGTATCAAGGCGCTGATCGAGCGGCTGCGCGGCGACAGCATGCCGGCCGGGGTGATCAAGTCGAACGGGCGCATCGAGGCCACCCAGATCGACGTCGCCTCGAAATATGCCGGGCGCCTCGCCGAGGTGAAGGTCAAGGAGGGCGACGAGGTCACCGCCGGGCAGGTCATCGCCCGCGTCGCCTCGCCGGAATACGAGGCGCAATTGCGCGCCGCCCAGGCGCAGGTGCTGCGCGCCCGCCAGTCCCAGGCCGAGGCCGAGGCGCTGATCGCGCAGCGGCGCAGCGACCAGATCTTCGCCCGCACCGAGGTCGAGCGCGGCAAGGAGCTGGTGGCCAAGGGCTATCTCAGCAAACAGGTCTACGACCAGCGCGTGGCGCGCGCCGATGCCGCCGACGCGGCGCTCAGGGCGGCCGAGGCCCAGCGCGAGCAGGCGCAGTTCGCCATCCGCGCCTCCGAGGCCGATGCCGAGCAGATCAAGGCGATCCTGGTCGATCTCTCGCTGGTGGCGCCGCGCAGCGGCCGCGTGCAGTACCAGCTCGCCCGCACCGGCGAGGTCGTGGCCGCCGGCGCGCGCGTCATCACCATCCTCGACCTCTCGGACGTCTACATGACCATCTATCTCCCGGCCGCCGAGGCCGGGAAGCTGGCGCTCGGCGACGAGGCGCGCATCATCCTCGATCCCGTGCCGCAATTCGTCATCCCGGCGACGATCGGCTTCGTCGCTGCCGACGCGCAGTTCACGCCCAAGGCGGTCGAGACCGCCGAGGAGCGCGAGAAGCTGGTCTTCCGGGTCAAGCTGCAGCTCGACCAGCAGTTGCTGGCGAAGTACCACCGCCAGGTGAAGACCGGCGTGCGCGGGCTCGGCTTCGTGCGCACCGGCGCCGACATCGCCTGGCCCGACAGCCTGGGCGTGAAGCTGCCATGACGCAGGCGGCGCCGGTCGCAAGCCTCGCCGGGGTCTCCCACCGCTATGGTCGCAGCGTCGCGCTCGACGCGCTCGATCTCGACATCCCCGGCGGGCAGATGGTCGGCGTCATCGGCCCCGACGGCGTCGGCAAGTCGACGCTGCTGGCGCTGGTGGCCGGCGTGCGCGCCGTGCAGCAGGGCAGCGTCCGGGTGCTCGGTGGCGACATGGCCTCGGCCTCCGACCGGGCCGCGCGGCGCGGCCGCGTCGCCTACATGCCGCAGGGGCTCGGCCGCAACCTCTATCCGACGCTGAGCGTCTTCGAGAACATCGACTTTCACGCCAGGCTCTTCGGGCAGGACGCGGCAGAGCGCCGCCGGCGCATCACCGAATTGCTGACCGCGACCGGGCTCGACCCGTTCGAGGACCGGCCGGCGGCCAAGCTCTCTGGCGGCATGAAGCAGAAGCTCAGCCTGTGCTGCGCGCTGATCCACGATCCCGACCTGCTGGTGCTGGACGAGCCGACCACCGGCGTCGACCCGCTGTCGCGCGGCCAGTTCTGGGACCTGATCGACCGCATCCGCGCGCGCCGCCCCGGCATGAGCGTCGTCGTCGCCACCGCCTATATGGAGGAGGCCGAGCGCTTCGACTGGCTGGTCGCCATGGACGAGGCGCGCGCCATCGCCACCGGCACCGCCGCCGAATTGCGCGCGCGCACGGGCGAAGCCACGCTCGACGACGCCTTCGTCGCGCTGCTGCCCGAGGCCAAGCGCGCCCAGCACCACAAGGTCACGGTGCGGCCGCGTACCGAGAGCGATGACGCCACGCCTGCGATCGAGGCGGAGGGGCTGACCCGCAGCTTCGGCGATTTCGTCGCGGTCGACCATGTCAGCTTCCGCATCGGGCGCGGCGAGATCTTCGGCTTCCTCGGCTCGAACGGCTGCGGCAAGTCGACGACGATGAAGATGCTGACCGGCCTGCTGCCGGCGAGCAGCGGCACCGCCAAGCTCTTCGGCCAGCCGCTCGCCGCCGATGACATGGAGACCAGGCGCCATGTCGGCTACATGTCGCAGGCCTTCTCGCTCTATGGCGAGCTGACGGTGCGCCAGAACCTGCGCCTGCATGCCGGGCTCTACCATCTGCCGGCCGAGGAGATCCCGGGGCGGATCGACGAGCTCCTGACGCGCTTCGACCTCGCCGACGTCGCCGACGAGCGGCCCGAGAGCCTGCCGCTCGGCATCCGCCAGCGCCTCCAGCTCGCGGTGGCGGTGCTGCACCGGCCCTCCATGCTGATCCTCGACGAGCCGACCTCGGGCGTCGATCCGGTGGCGCGCGACGCCTTCTGGCGCATCCTGATCGATCTCTCGCGCGACGACGGCGTCACCATCTTCCTCTCGACCCATTTCATGAACGAGGCGGAGCGCTGCGACCGCATCTCCTTCATGCATGCCGGCAAGGTGCTGGCGGTCGGCACGCCCCAGGAACTGACCGCGGCGCGCGGCAGCGCCACGCTGGAGGAGGCTTTCGTCTCCTATCTCGCCGAGGCCGCCGGCATCGCGCCCGGGGCGCCGGAGCCGGATGCGCCTGCCGTGTCGGCCGAGGCCGGGCCGGAGGTGCCGCGCCTTTTCGATCCGCGCCGGCTCTGGGCCTGCGCCCGCCGCGAGGCGATGGAGCTTTTGCGCGATCCGATCCGGCTCTCCTTCGCCTTCCTGGCGCCGGTGCTGCTGATGCTGGCCTTCGGCTTCGGAATCTCCTTCGACGTCGAGAAGCTGCGCTTCGCCGCCTTCGACCAGGACAATTCGCCGGAGAGCCGGCAACTCGTCGAGAGCTTCTCCTCCTCGCGCTATTTCGACGAGCGCGCGCCGATCCGCTCGGTCGAGGAGCTCGACGCCAGGCTGCGTAGCGGCGAGCTGCAGCTCACCCTCGAGATTCCGCCCGGCTTCGGGCGCGACCTGCTCTCGGCCCGCCGGCCGCAGGTCTCGGTGACGCTGGACGGCGCCATGCCCTTCCGCGCCGAGACGACCCGCGGCTACGTCACCGGGCTCGCGACGCAATATGCCCGCGACAGCCTCGCCGCGAAGGCGCCGTCGAGCCATGTCGCCGCGCCGGTCTCGATCGAGACGCGCTTCCGCTACAACCAGGCCTTCAAAAGCGCCAACGCCATGGTGCCCAGCGTCATCATGCTGATGCTGATCCTGATCCCGGCGATCATGTCGGCGATCGCGGTGGTGCGCGAGAAGGAGACCGGCTCGATCGCCAATTTCCGCTCGACGCCGATCAGCCGCTTCGAGTTCCTGCTCGGCAAGCAGCTGCCTTACATCGCGGTGGCCATGGTCTCCTTCGTGCTGCTGCTGATCATCGCCCGGCTGGTCTTCGACGTGCCGGTCAAGGGCTCGGCCTGGGTGCTGGCGCTGGCGACGCTGCTCTACGTCGCCGGCACCACCGGCTTCGGCCAATTGATCTCAAGCTTCACCCGCACCCAGGTCTCGGCGGTGTTCGCCACGGCGATCCTCTCGATCATCCCGGCGATCAACTTCTCGGGGCTGATGGTGCCGGTCGCCTCGCTCTCCGGCGGCGGGCGGATCATCGGCCTGTCGTTACCGCCGGCCTGGTACCAGCCGGTCAGCGTCGGCACCTTCACCAAGGCGCTGGGCTTCGCCGAGCTCTGGCCGAATCTCCTGGTGCTCGGCGGCTTCTTCCTGCTCTTCCTCGTCGTGGCGCAACTGGCGCTGCGCAAGCAGGAGGCCTGAGCGTGAAGGGTCTCCGCCTGCACCTGTCGAACATCGCCCAGCTCGTGGTGAAGGAGCTGCGCAGCATCCGGGCCGACCCGATGATGCTGCTGCTCGTGGTCTACGCCTTCTCGATCGCGGTCTACACGGTGGCCAGCGGCGTCAAGCTCGAGGCGCGCGACCTGACCATCGCCATCGTCGACGAGGACCAGTCGGAGTTCTCGCGCGGGCTGACCGGCGTGTTCGGCCCGCCGCTCTTCAAGACGGTCAAGCGCATCGCGGCCTCGCAGATGGACGCCGAGCTCGATTCCGGCCGCTCTGTCTTCGTGCTCGAGGTGCCGCCGAATTTCGAGGCCGACATCCGGCGGGGCCGGCCCGCCTCGCTGCAGCTCAGCATCGACGCCACCGCGATGACCCAGGCCGGCAACGGCTCGGTCTATATCCAGCAGATCCTGACGCAGGAGGTTTCCCGGCTCTCCGCCCGCGGCGAGGGCGCCGCCGCGACGCCGATCGACCTGGTGATCCGGGCGCGCTTCAACCCGAACCTCGATTCGGGCTGGTTCAGCTCGGTGATGCAGATTCTCAACAACATCACCCTGCTCACCATCATCCTCACCGGCGCGGCCCTGATCCGCGAGCGCGAGCAGGGCACGGTCGAGCACCTGCTGGTGATGCCGGTGACGCCGGTCGAGATCATGCTGGCGAAGATGACGGCGAACGCGCTGGTCATCCTGGTCGCGGCGGTGCTCTCGCTCGTCTTCGTGGTCGAGGGCTGGCTCGGCGTGCCGGTGGCGGGCTCGCTGACCCTCTTCGTCGCGGGCGCGGCGATCTACGCCTTCGCGGTCGCGGCGCTCGGCATCATGCTCGGCACGCTGGCGACGACGATGGGCCAGTTCGGCCTGCTGGCGATCCCGGTCTTCGTGGTGATGCAGCTGCTCTCGGGCGGCACCACGCCGATGGAGAGCATGCCGGTCTGGCTGCAGTGGACGATGCGGACGCTGAGCCCGACGCCGCATTTCGTCGCCTTCGCCCAGGGCGTGCTCTATCGCGGCGCCGGGCTCGGCGTGGTCTGGCCGCAGCTCGTCTTCGTGGTGGTGATCGGCGCCGCCTATTTCGCCGTGGCGCTGCGCCGCTTCAGGAAGGTGATCTTCTCCTGAGGCGCGCAAACGCGGCGACGCGTCGGAACGGTCGCTGGCGGAGATGATGCTGGCGGGCGCGATGTCGGGAGGCTGGAGCGGGTGAAGGGAATCGAACCCTCGTATTCAGCTTGGGAAGCTGCTGCTCTACCATTGAGCTACACCCGCGTGCCCCCTAGGTGCCAAAATCGCGGACGGAACGCAAGGCCCCGCTGCGGCCGATCGCTGCGAAGGGCGATGGCCGCCATGGCTGCGGCCGGCCCGCCGCCTCGCGCCCGGGCCTGCGGCGTGAAGGCCGCTTCCGGGCCCCGTGCTAACGGGCTAGATTGGCGGCCATGAGCGAGGGAACCCCATCGGTATCGCCTGAGGAGCACGGCTCGCCCCGGCTCGGCCTGTGGCTTCTGGCGGGCGGCGGCGGCTTCCTGCTGCTGGCCGGGCTGCTGCTCTGGTGGCGCGAGGGCGACCGGCTGTTCACCGACGGGCTGATCGCCGCCATCCTCGCCTGCTTCTGACCGGAAGCGCCGTCCACCGGGATATTCGCCGTGAACCGCCGCCTGCTCCTGCCCTTCCTCGTCTTCGTGTTCGGTGCCGCGGTGCTCGCCGCCGCGGCCGTCATCACCTTCGCACCCCGTCCGGCGCAGGATGGCGGCAGCCAGGCCGCCAGCGTCGGCGGGCCGTTCGCGCTCACCACCGCCGAGGGCAAGACCCTGACCGACGCCGAGCTGCGCGGCGCGCCCTTCCTGGTCTTCTTCGGCTTCACCCATTGCCCGGACATCTGCCCGACCAAGCTGTTCGAGCTGTCGGAGGTGATGCGCGCCGCCGGCCCGAAGGGCGACAAGCTCAAGGCGCTGTTCGTCACGGTCGATCCCGAGCGCGACACCGCCGAGACGATGAAGAGCTATCTCGGCTCCTTCGACCCGCGCATCGTCGGCCTCACCGGCGACCGCCCGGCCATCGACGCGATGATCAAGAACTACCGCGCCTATGCCCGCAAGGTCCCGATGAAGGACGGCGACTACACCATGGACCACACGGCGCTGGTCTATCTGATGGGCAAGGACGGCAACTTCATCGGCGCCTTCAACATCGAGCGCCCGCCGGCCGAGGCCGCGCAGGAATGGCTGCGCCACCTCTGATCCGGCCTCTCCTGCCGTCCGGCCTGCGGGCCGATGACGGCGGCGCCTAGCTCAGCACCGCCCAGGCGAGCAGCCCCGCGATCACCCACAGCGCCCAGTTGCCCCAGCGGTTGCGCGCGGCCTCCGCCCGCCCGATCGCCTGCACGCTCGCCTCGTCGAGGGCGAAGCCGTGGCGCGAGGCATCCTCGAGCTGGCCGAGCACGCGCTCGGCCCGGCCGACCGTCTCCGGCAGCGCCGCGACGCTCGAGGCCAGCGAGCGCAGCCCGCGCCCGGCATCCTCGAGCCGGCCGAGCGGGCCAAGGTTCTGGGTCATCCAGTCGCGCACCACCGGCTCGGCCGTGGTCCACATGTCGAGATGCGGATCGAGCGTGCGCGCCACGCCCTCGACCACGACCATGGTCTTCTGCAGCATGACGAGCTCGGTGCGCGTCGCCATGTCGAACAGGCCGGTGATCTCGAAGAGCAGGGTCAGCACCTTCGCCATCGAGATCTCGTCGGCGCGACGGTCGTGGATCGGCTCGCCGACGGCGCGGATCGCCTGGGCGAAATCGTCGATCGCATGATGGGCCGGCACATAGCCGGCCTCGAAATGCACCTCCGCCACCCGGCGATAGTCGCGGGTGATGAAGCCGAGCAGGATCTCGGCGAGGAAGCGCCGCTCCTTCATGCCGAGCCGGCCCATGATGCCGCCGTCGACCGCGACGAGACGGCCCTGCGCGTCGACGAACAGGTTGCCGGGATGCATGTCGGCGTGGAAGAAGCCGTCGCGGATCGCGTGCTTCAGGAAGGACTGGATGACGATCCGGCCCAGCTCCTTGAGGTCGTGGCCGGCGGCGCGCAGTCCCTCGATGTCGGAGAGCCTGACGCCGTCGATCCATTCGTCGACCAGGATCTCGCGGGCGGTCAGCTGCCAGTCCGGCGCCGGCACGCGGAAATCCGCGTCCTCTCGGGTGTTCTCGGCGAACTCGGAGAGCGCGGCCGCTTCCAGCCGCAGGTCCATCTCCATGGTGACCGAGCGCGCCAGCGTCTCGACGACCGCGCCCATGCGCAGCCGCCTGGCCTCGGCCGAGCGCGCCTCGGCGAAGCGGGCGCCGAAGCGCATCGCGCCGAGATCGCGCTGGAAGCGGTCGCGGATGCCCGGCCGCAGGATCTTCACCGCGACCTCGCTGCCGTCCTTCAGCCGCGCCCGGTGCACCTGCGCGATCGAGGCGGCGGCCATCGGCTCGCCGAATTCGGCGAAGATCGCCTCGACGGGGCGGCCATGGGCGGCCTCGATCGCGGCGCGCGCCTGGGCCATCGGGAAGGGCGGCATCCGGTCCTGCAGCGCCGAGAGATCGGCGGCGATCTTCATGCCGACCACGTCGGGCCGTGTCGCGAGGAACTGGCCGAACTTGACGTAGGAGGGGCCGAGCCGGGTCAGCGCCGCGGCCAGCCGCGTCGCCGAGGAGCCGGCGCCGCGCCGCTCGATCAGCCGCCCGAGCGCGACGAGGCCGCGCGCCGCCGGCGGCAGAACGGACGGGTCGACGAGGGCGAGCGCGCCTTCGCGCGCCAGTACGAAGCCGACGCGGGCAGAGCGGGCGAGATGGACGACGGTGGAGATCATGCCGTCAGCAACGCGCGATGCGCCTTCCTCGTCATGGTCGGGCTCGTCCCGGCCATCCACGCCGTCTTTCGGGCAGCGCGGCGTTCAAGACGCGGATGCTCGCCACGAAGGCGAGCATGACGGCGGTGGGCTGTCACACCCGCGGTCTCGCTCACAGCTTCCAGCCGGAATGCAGCGCCACGACGCCGCCGGTCATCGGGGTGAAGCCGGCGCGGCGGAAGCCGGCCTGCGTCATCATGTCGGCGAAGACCTGCGGGCGCGGGAATTTGCGGATCGACTCGACGAGGTAGCGATAGGGCTCCGCGTCGCCGGTCACCATCCGGCCCATGGGCGGGATGAGGTTGAAGGAATAGGTGTCGTAGATCTTGTCGAGCAGCGGCACGTCGACATGGCTGAATTCGAGGCAGAGGAAGCGTCCGCCGCGCTTGAGCACGCGGTGCGCCTCCGCCAGCGCCTTGTCGATGCGCGGCACGTTGCGGATGCCGAAGGCGATCGTATAGGCGTCGAAATGGTTGTCGGGCAGGCCGAGCTCCTCGGCATTGCCCTGCACGAAGCGGATGCGCCCGTCGTCGGGAAAGCGCTTCTGCGCCCGCTCGCGCCCGACGCTCAGCATCTCGGCGTTGATGTCGAGCACGGTGACGTCGGTCAGCGGGCCGCCGGCCTCAAGCACCTTGAAGGCGACGTCGCCGGTGCCGCCGGCCACGTCGAGATGGTGGAAGGGCCGGTCGCGCGGCACTTTCAGCGCCGTCAGCAGCGCCTCCTTCCAGACGCGGTGGAGACCGGCCGACATCAGGTCGTTCATCAGGTCGTAGCGGCCTGCGACCTTGTGGAAGACATCGTCGACCTTGGCCTGCTTCTCGCCGAGCGGGACGGTCTCGAAGCCGAAATGGGTGGTGTCGCTGGCTGCTGTCACGGCGTGGAGCGCTCTTGTGTTCGGGTCGGGCGATGAATAGCGAAAGCCGTGGCCCTTGTCGCGGGCCCTCTCGACGCATGCTGAAGAGCGCAAGCCGATGCCCGAACTTCCCGAGGTCGAAACCGTCCGCCGCGGGCTGGAGCCCGCCATGCTCGGCCAGCGCTTCGCCGCGGTGTCGCTGCGCCGGGCGGATCTGCGCTTTCCGCTGCCGGAGCGCTTCGCCGAGCGGCTGACCGGGCGCCGGGTCGAGGCGCTGTCGCGCCGGGCGAAATACCTGATCGCCGATCTCGACGACGCGCAGGCGCTGGTGATGCATCTGGGCATGAGCGGGCGCTTCGTGGTCGAGGCGCCGGGCACGCCGCCGGCCGAGCCGGGCGCCTATTACAACGAGATCGGCCGGCATCTCCGGCACGATCACGTCGTCTTCGACTTCGGCTCGGGCGCCCGCGTCACCTATAACGACGTGCGACGCTTCGGCTTCATGGACCTGCTGCCGCGCAGCGGGCTGGAGACCAGCCGGCACTTCGCCGGCATGGGTATCGAGCCGCTCGGCAACGAATTGTCCGGCGAATTGCTGGCGGCGCTCTTCGCCGGCAAGCTCGCCCCGCTCAAGGCGGCGCTGCTCGACCAGCGGCTGATCGCCGGGCTCGGCAACATCTATGTCTGCGAGGCGCTGTTCCGGGCCGGGCTGCATCCGCAGGCACCGGCCGGCTCGCTGGTCGCGCCGGACGGCACGCCGCGCGAGAAGGCGCATCTGCTCGCCCGCATCATCCGCGAGGTGCTGGAGGAGGCGGTCGCGGCCGGCGGCTCGACGCTGCGCGACTTCGCCCATGCCGACGGCTCGCTCGGCTATTTCCAGCACCGCTTCAAGGTCTATGACCGCGAGGGCGAGCCCTGCACCACGCCGGGCTGCGGCGGCACGGTGTCCCGCCTCGTCCAGGCCGGCCGCTCGACCTTCTACTGCCCGCGCTGCCAGCCGGCTCAGCGCTGAGGCGGGGCCGGTGGCTGGCCGGCGCAATTGGCCAGGCTCTCGTCGATCAGGCCCCAGCTCGGGGCCGAGCCGGTCCAGATGAAGCCCTCGGGCCGGCCGAGCTCGGGTGTGTCGAGCGTGCCGGCGCGCACCACCATCATCTCGGGGCGGCCGGAGGACTGGCTGAACATCGGGGTGCCGCAGGCGCGGCAGAAGCGACGGCGCATGGTATTGCCGCTCTCGGCCCGGCCGACATGCTCGCCGAGCTCGCCCGTCACCGTGCAGGCATCGGCGCGGAAGACCAGGTTCACCGTGGCGTTGCCGGCGGCGAGATACTGGCAGTCGCGGCACCAGCAGGCCCGGCGCGCCAGCGGCCCGCTGGCGAAACTGTAGCGCACCGCCCCGCACAGGCAGCCGCCCGTCACCTCGGTCGTCGTCGTCATCGCCGGTTCCTTCCCGATATCCGCGCTTGCGTCCGGCGCAGACTGGCACGGCCGGCGCGATCTTGCGGATGCGGGCGCGCCCATGCGGTCTTGTGCGCCCGCGCATGGACTTCCCCGGCCCGCGCCCGCTAAAGCTTGCGGCCACAGCACGTCCGGGGAGACCGCCATGGCTTATGAGACCATTCTCGTCGAGGTGAAGGACAGGGTCGGCGTGATCACGCTGAACCGGCCGCAGGCGCTCAACGCCCTCAACGGCCGGCTGATCTCCGAGATCAACACCGTGCTCGACGGTTTCGAGCGCGATCCGCAGATCGGCTGCACCGTCATCACCGGCTCCGAGAAGGCCTTCGCCGCCGGCGCCGACATCAAGGAGATGCAGGAGCGCACCTGGCCCGGCACCTATCTCGACGACCGCTTCGCCGAATGGGACCGGATCGGCCAGCGCCGCAAGCCGATCATCGCCGCGGTCGCCGGCTTCGCGCTCGGCGGCGGCTGCGAACTCGCCATGATGTGCGACCTGATCATCGCCGCCGACACGGCCAAGTTCGGCCAGCCCGAGATCAATCTCGGCGTGATCCCGGGCGCCGGCGGCACCCAGCGCCTGACCCATGCCGTCGGCAAGGCCAAGGCGATGGACCTGATCCTGACCGGGCGCATGATGGATGCCGAAGAGGCCGAGAAGGCCGGGCTCGTCGCCCGTGTCGTGCCCTATGCCGAGCTGATGGAGGTGGCGCTCAAGGCCGCCGGCCAGATCGCCGCCAAGTCGCTGCCCTCGGTGCTCGCCGCCAAGGAGAGCGTCAACCGCGCCTCCGAGACGACGCTGGCCGAGGGGCTGCGCTTCGAGCGCCGGGTGTTCTCGGCGCTGTTCGCCACCCACGACCAGAAGGAGGGGATGGCGGCCTTCGCCGAGAAGCGCAAGCCGCTGTTCACCAACCTCTGATCCGCGATGACGCCGCTGCCCGCCGCGCATGGCGGAGGGCAGCGGACCCCCATGGCGTTCGCCGCCCCGGGCTGGCAGCATGCGCCGCCAAGCCCGAGGGAGCCGAGATGACCGAGACCGCCATTGCCCTGCCGACCTTCGCCGATGTCGAGACCGCCGCCGGGCGCCTCGCCGGCGTCGCCCACCGCACGCCGGCCCTGACCTCGCGCACCGCCAATGCCCGCACCGGCGGCAATCTCGTCTTCAAGGCCGAGAGCCTGCAGCGCATGGGCGCCTTCAAGTTCCGCGGCGGCTACAACGCCATCGCCGCGCTCTCGGCCGAGCAGCGCCGGCGCGGCGTGCTCAGCTTCTCCTCCGGCAACCATGCCCAGGCGATCGCCTATGCCGGCCGCCTGCTCGGCACGCCGACCACCATCATCATGCCGGAGGACGCGCCGGCGGCGAAGGTCGAGGCGACGCAGAACTACGGCGCCGAGGTCGTGCGCTACGACCGCTACAGCCAGGACCGCCAGGAACTGGCCGACCGGCTCGCCAGCGCGCGCGGCCTGACCGTGATCCCGCCCTACGACCATGCCGACGTGATCGCCGGGCAGGGCACGGCCACCCTCGAGCTGATCCAGGACGCCGGCCAGTTCGACGTGATCCTCGCCTGCGTCGGCGGCGGCGGGCTGCTGGCCGGCACGCTGCTGGCTGCCAAGGCGCTCAATCCCGGCTGCCGGGTCTATGGCGTCGAGCCCGAGGCCGGCAACGACGCCCAGCAATCGCTGCGCAAGGGCGAGATCGTTCGCATCGACGTGCCCAAGACCATCGCCGACGGCGCGCAGACGGCCTTCCTCGGCCAGCTGACCTTCCCGATCATCCGCGACCTGGTCGAGGACATCGTCACGGTGAGCGACGCCGCCCTGGTCGCCGCCATGCGCTTCTTCGCCGAGCGCATGAAGCTCGTGGTCGAGCCGACGGGCTGCCTGGCGGCGGCGGCGGTCTTCACCGGCGCCGTGCCGGTCGAGGGCAAGCGGGTCGGCATCCTGATCAGCGGCGGCAATGTCGACCTGCCGAGCTATGCCCGCTTCATCGGCGGCTGAGCAGGGTCGCGGGGCCTGTTCGCGATTCCGGCGTTGACTGCGCCCGGCCCAGCGACTATAGGCTCCCATCACTGCGACGGTCCGCTCCGGCTGGGCCGTCGCTCGCGCTTTCACAGATAGGATTTCCGGTCGCGTCCGCCGGCTTTCGGGCCAGGCATCGACCGTGATCAGGACAGGGACTGACGATGGCCAATACGACCTCGGCCAAGAAGGCCGCGCGTAAGATCGAGCGCCGCACCGCCGTCAACAAGGCGCGCCGCAGCCGCATGCGCACCTTCCTCCGCAAGGTCGAGGAGGCGATCGCCTCCGGCGACAAGGGCGCCGCGAGCGAGGCTCTCAAGGCCGCTCAGCCGGTGATCATGCGGGCGGCGCAGAACGGCGTGGTTCACAAGAACACCGCCTCGCGCAAGGTCTCGCGCCTGGCCCATCGCATCGGCGCTCTCGCGTCCTGATCCGACGCCGCCACGGCGGCGCCACGATCCGTTTCGACCCGGCTCCCACGGAGCCGGGTTTTTTCGTGTTCCGGGCACCCGGGATGCTGCGTGCCGCGTCGGTCCCCGAAGCCGATTCCGCAATATTTTCACGGTTTTAGGGACTTGACTCCTGCGGCGTTCCGCGGGGTCGAAATCAGGCTTTTCGGTCCTTTCGGCCGCTCAGAATTAGGCCATATTTTTCATCATCTTAGTGGGCAAAGCATTCGGTTTCGCCGAATCGCGGCGCTTCCATGGCCGTCCGCGCGGGCCCTTATGAAAAAAGAATCGGGGCGCGCGCGGCGCGCTTGCCGGCCCGAAAAGTCCAACGTCCCCAACTGATTGCAGGGGCCCCTTGCGCGGCGTCTCAGGCGGGTCCGTCGGCTGATTCGCGCGGGCCCCCGAACGGCCACTTGCCCCCGTTCGAGGCCGCCCTATAAGGTCACTTCATCGCCGGCCGGGCAGCGATGTCGGGCCGGACTTTCCAGAGATCGATGATCTTTTTGGCTTGCAACCAGGGGGTTGGAGGGATGGCGTTCTTTGTCTTCCACTGTTGATCAGATCGGGATGAAGAGCGGCCGCGTCCTTCGCCGGACCCTCTTCCGCTAGCAGAGACGAAGCGCTCGTTGGAGCGGCCCGCACCGCCGGTGACCACCGGTGGCGGGGAGGTCTTTGCTGTCACCAGAAGCGGCACTGCGGACCGGCCTCGTCGCCGGACCGCACAGGTGCGCCATACATATTGAACGGGGCGATAGACAGATGCTGGAGCGGACAGGGCGCGGCGATGGGGCGGGCACGATGACGGATTCCGTCGAGGCCGGAGTTGCGGCTGCCATCGGTGACAACTGGGACCGCGTTCGCCGCCGCCTGCGGGCCGAGCTGGGCGAGGACGTGTTCTCCAGCTGGTTCGCCCGGGTCGAGATCGCCGCGGTGGTCGAGGGCGTCGCCCATCTCACCGTCCCCACCCGTTTCCTGAAGAGCTGGCTCGAGGCCCATTACGCCGAGCGCCTGCGGGCGCATTGCATGGCCGAGCTGGACGCCCCCCACGGCGTCTCGCTGAGCGTGCGCCAGGTCGCCCGCGACGCGGCCGCCTCGCGCCCCGACCTGGCCTCGCTGCAGCGTCCGCGCCCGGCGCCGGCCCGCCCGGCCGCGGTCGAGGCTGAGGCGCCGGCCGCGCCGGCCCCCGCCGGTGAGCGCGACGTCATGGATGCCTGCGGCACCCTGCTCGACCGCCGCATGACCTTCCAGAGCTTCGTGGTCGGCAAGCCGAACGCGCTGGCCTTCGCCGCCGCCGAGCGCATCGCCGGCGCCTCGCAGGAGGCCACGCCCTACAATCCGCTCTACCTCCATGCCGGCGTCGGCCTCGGCAAGACGCATCTGATCCAGGCCATCGCCCAGGATGCGCGCCAGCACGGCAAGCGCGTCGCCTATTTCACCGCCGACCGCTTCATGTACGGCTTCGTCGCGGCGCTGAAGTCGCAGACCGCGCTCGCCTTCAAGGAGAAGCTGCGCGGCATCGACCTGCTGATCGTCGACGACGTCCAGTTCATCCAGGGCCGCTCGATCCAGCAGGAGTTCGGCCACACGATCAACGCGCTGATCGACGCCGGCAAGCAGATCGTCGTCGCCGCCGACCGGCTGCCGAGCGACCTCGAGACCATGGACGAGCGCATCCGCTCGCGGCTCGCCGGCGGCCTCGTCGTCGAGATCGGCGAGCTGGACGAGGCGCTGCGCGTCGAGATCCTGACCGGCCGGCTCGATGCGCTGAAGACCGCGCATCAGGGCTTCCAGGTCAATCCGGACGTGATCTCCTATGTGGCCCGCGCCGTGGCGACCAATGGCCGCGACCTCGACGGCGCCGCCAACCGCATCCTCGCCCATGCGACGCTGACCGGCGCCACCGTGACGCTGGAGACCGCCGAGGCGGCCATCCGCGATCTGGTGCGCACCCGCGAGCCGCGCCGCGTCAAGATCGAGGAGATCCAGAAGCTGGTGGCGACGCGCTACAATGTCAGCCGCGCCGACATCCTCTCCGAGCGCCGCACCGCGGCGGTGGTCAAGCCGCGCCAGATCGCGATGTATCTCGCCAAGGCGCTGACCCCGCGCTCCCTGCCGGAGATTGGTCGCCGCTTCGGCGGGCGCGACCACACCACGGTGCTGCACGCCGTGCGCAAGATCGAGAAGGCGATCGGCGAGGACCGTTCGCTGCACGAGGAGGTCGACCTCCTCAAGCGCATGCTGCAGGAGTGAGCCCGGGCGCGGCGTTTCGCCTGTGAGAGAACCCGCCGGGCGCCCTTGCGCCCGGGACGGGGCTCCGGCAATGTCGCGGGCCCTCTTTCTCGCCGCGCGCCGATGGCGCGCGCGCCAGCACGCCAGATAGAGCCATGAAGGTTACAGTCGAACGCTCCACGCTCCTGAAATCGCTCGGGCATGTCCATCGCGTCGTGGAGCGCCGCAACACGATCCCGATCCTCTCCAACCTGCTGCTGCGGGCCAATGAGGAGGGGCTGAAGCTCAAGGCCACCGATCTCGACATCGAGGTGGTCGAGACCGTGACGGCCGAGGTGGTCGAGCCCGGCGCCACCACCGTGCCGGCCCACACCCTCTACGACATCGTCCGCAAGCTGCCCGACGGCTCGCAGGTCTCGCTCGAGACCACCGGCGAGAGCGGCCAGATGGTGCTGCGCTCCGGGCGCTCGCGCTTCACCCTGCAGACCCTGCCGGAGAGCGATTTCCCCGACATCACCGCCGGCGAGATGGCGCATCGCTTCGTGCTGCCGGCCGGCGAGCTGAAGCGCCTGATCGACAAGACCCAGTTCGCGATCTCCACCGAGGAGACGCGCTACTACCTCAACGGCATCTACCTGCACACGATCGAGGTCGAGGGCCGGCCGCTGCTGCGCGCCGTCGCCACCGACGGCCACCGCCTCGCCCGCGTGGACACCGCCGCCCCGCAGGGCTCGGTCGGCATGCCGGGCGTGATCGTGCCGCGCAAGGCCGTCGCCGAGATCCAGAAGCTGCTGGAGGATGGCGACAGCGAGGTCCGCGTCGAGCTCTCCGCCACCAAGATCCGCGTCGCCGCCGCCGCGGTGGTGCTGACCTCGAAGCTGATCGATGGCACCTTCCCCGACTATCAGCGCGTCATCCCGGCCGGGAACGACAAGCTGCTCACCGTCGACAAGGGCGATTTCGCAGCGTCCGTCGACCGCGTCTCGACCATTTCCTCGGAACGCGGCCGCGCCGTGAAGCTCTCCATGGCGGATGGGCGCATGACGCTGTCGGTCACCAATCCGGATTCCGGCTCGGCGACCGAGGAGATCGAGGTCGAGTACGAGGCGAGCCCGCTCGATATCGGCTTCAACGCCCGCTATCTGATGGACATCGCCGCCCAGCTCGACGGCGACACCGCCCTGCTGAAGCTCGCCGATCCCGGCTCGCCCACGGTGATCCAGGACCGCGAGGGCGCCGCCGCGCTCTACGTGCTGATGCCGATGCGGGTCTGAGCGCCGGCGCTCTTGACCGCGGTCGCGCAGCTCACCCTCCAGAACTTCCGCTCCTATGCCGCCCTCGATCTCGCGATCGAGGGGCGGCTCGTCGCGCTCTGCGGCGAGAACGGCGCCGGCAAGACCAACATCCTCGAGGCGCTCTCGCTGTTCGCGCCCGGCCGCGGCCTGCGCCGCGCCGATCTCGCCGAGATGGCGCGCCGGCCGGGCGAGGGCGGCTTTGCCGTCTCGATCGGCCTCGCCGAGGAGGGCGCGCGCCTCGGCATCGGGCTGGAGGCGCCGGACGCCGAGGGCAGGCGGGCCAGGCTGGCGCGCATCGACGGCGCCCCGGTGGGCTCGGCGCTCGCCTTCAGCGACCATGTCCGGCTGGTCTGGCTGACGCCTGATCTCGACGCGCTGTTCCGCGGCCCGGCCGGCGATCGCCGCCGCTTCCTCGACCGGCTGGTGCTCGCTGTCGATCCCGGCCATGGCAGCCGCTCGAACGCGCTGGAAAAGGTGCTGCGCACGCGCAACCGCCTGCTCGAGGAAAGCCCCGGCGAGCGGCGTTGGCTCGACGCGATCGAGCGCGAGATCGCCGAGCTCGGCGTGGCGGTGGCCGCGGCGCGGGCCGAGACGGTGGCGCGGCTCTCGGCCATCATCGCCGCGACGCGCGAGAAGGCCTCGCCCTTCCCGCATGCCGATCTCCGGCTGGAGGGCGAGATCGACGACCTCGTCGCCACCCTGCCGGCGCTCGACGCCGAGGACGCCTATCGCGAGCGCCTCGCTGCCATGCGCCCGCGCGACAAGGCGGCCGGGCGCACGCTTGCCGGCCCGCAGGCCTCCGATCTCGCCGTGCGCCACGCTGCTAAGGACATCCCCGCCGGCCAGGGCTCGACCGGCGAGCAGAAGGCGCTGCTGATCGGGCTGGTGCTGGCCCATGCCCGGCTGGTGGCGGCGATGAGCGACCTGCCGCCTCTGGTCCTGCTCGACGAGATCGCAGCGCATCTCGATCCGCGCCGCCGCGGCGCGCTCTATGCCGGGCTGGTCGATCTCGGCTGCCAGGTCTGGATGACGGGGGCGGACCCGGCGCTGTTCGGCGATCTGCCGGCGCAGGCGCAACGCCTGCTGGTCACGCCCGGCCGCATCGACCTGTTGCCCTGAGGCGTGGTCAGCGGCCGCCGGCCGCCGCGATCAGCGCCGCGACCGCGTCCTGCCCGCGCTGGCGGGCATGGGCCAGCGGGGTGACGCCGTCGCGATCGGCGAGATTGGGATCGGCACCGGCGGCGAGCACCAGCTTCGCGACGCTCTGATGGCGCGGGCCGCCATTGCCGAGGATCACGATCTCCAGCAGGCAGGTCCAGCCGAGATCGTTGACGTGGTTCACGTCGATGCCGCTGGTCAGCAGCAGGCGCACCGTCTCGACATGGGCGCGCTCGCAGGCCGGGATCAGCGCATTGCCGCCATAGCGGTTGCGCAGGGTGAGATCGGGCTTCAGCGGCAGCATGGCGGCGATGATCTCGCTGCGCCCGCTCGCCCCGGCCAGGAGCCAGGGCGTGTCGCTGTTGACGGCCTGGGCGTTGAGGTCGGCGCCGGCGGCGAGCAGCGCCTTGGCGATGGCGCTGCGGTTTTCAGCCACCGCCAGCAGCAGGGGCGTGCGCCCCTGGCCGTCGCGCGTATCCAGCGCGGCGCCGCTGCCGATGGCGCGCTCGATACCGGGAAGGTCGCCCGCGGCGACCAGTGCGTGGAGATCGTCGCCCGCCATGGCCTGCATCCCCGTCGTCAGCGTCAGGGCGAGCGCCAGCCAGGCGGCGGCCGGCCTCATCGCCCCTCGTCCAGGAGGCGCCCGACCACGCGGGCGGTGTAGTCGACCATCGGCACGATGCGGGCATAGTTCAGCCGCGTCGGGCCGATGATCCCGACCACGCCGACGATGCGCTGCTCGCCGTCGCGGAAGGGGGCTGCGACGATCGAGGAGCCCGACATCGAGAACAGCTTGTTCTCCGAGCCGATGAAGATGCGCACCCCGTCGCCGGCCTCGGCCCGCGAGAGCAGGTCGATCATCTCGGTCTGGGCCTCGAGATCGGAGAAGAGCAGCCTGATCCGCTCGAGATCCTCCTGCGCCCTGAGGTCGTCGAGCAGGTTGGCCTGGCCGCGCACGATCAGCTGGCGGTCGCCCGACAGGCCCGACGAGGTCGCGACCCCGCTCTCGACCAGTCGCGCCGTCAGCCCGTCGAGCTCGCGCTCCATCTCGGCGCGGCTCTCCTCGATCTCGCGATGCAGCTCGGCCAGCGTCTTGCCGGCGATGCGGGCGTTGAGGAAGTTGCCGGCCTCGACCAGCGCCGAAGCCGGCAGGCCGGGCGGCAGGGCGAGGATGCGGTTCTCGACCGTGCCGTCGTCGGCGACCAGCACGACGAGGGCGCGATGGGCGTCGAGCCGCACGAATTCGATATGGCGCAGGCGGGCGTTCGCCTTGGTGGTGACGACGACGCCGGCCCCGCGCGATAGGCCCGAGAGCAGCACGGAGGCTTCCGCCAGCGTGGCGTCGAGCGTGCGCTGGCTCGCGGCGGCGCGGATCTGTGCCTCGATGCGCGCGCGCTCGTCGCCCGTGAGGTCGCCGACCTCCATCATCGCGTCGACGAAGAAGCGCAGGCCCCGCTCGGTCGGCAGCCGGCCGGCCGAGGTGTGCGGCGCGTAGATCAGCCCGGCCATCTCGAGGTCGGTCATGACGTTGCGCACGGTCGCGGGCGAGAGCGACATCGGCAGCAGGCGTGCGATGTTGCGCGAGCCGACCGGTTCGCCGGTAGTCAGATAGCCGTCGACGATCTGCCGGAAGATCTCGCGCGAGCGCTGGTCGACCGCGACCAGACCGCCGGGCGGCTCCGGGGGCCGGTGCAGGCTCATGCGGGGACCGTGCGCTTGCAGGACATCGCCTTATTGTCCACGCGGCGGCGGCGCGATCAAGGGGCGCGGCGCGATGCGGAGGCTGCGTCGGGCTGGGCCTCGAACAGCGCCTGCAGATGCGCGACCGGCTCGCCGATGAAGGACTGCACCCCGACCGCGACCTGGCCGGGCTCCAGAACCTGCTCGAAGCTAGACAATCCGGCGAGCGGCTCGCGCTCATCGCCCCAGTAGACCTTGCACAGCTCCAGCGCCTCGCCGAAATGCCCGGCGCGCTCGCGCCCCAGCACCTGGTCGACATAGTAACCGTAGATCAGGTACTCCGAGAACCGGCGCATGCGCCCGATCGCCGAGACCCAGTCGCGCCCGGCGCGCTCGGCGATCAGCGCGAGCATCGCCACGACATGCTCGCGGCGCCAGCTCACCAGATTGTTGATGTAGTCGTCGCTCGGCATCGCCGGCGCAGGCAGGCCGAGCAGGCTGGCGGCGTTGCGGCACCAGGCGGCGTGCTCGGTCATCTCGGCCCGGATGTGGCCCGGCTTGACGTAGAGCCTGACCGCTTCGCCCTGCGACAGGCTGGCGAGGTCGAAGGGCCGCAGGAACATCATGTCGGAATCGGCGAAGATCACCACGTCTTCCGGCATGGCGAGCGGCAAGGCGAGCTTGCGCAATTGCTGCGCGTGCCAGCCGCGCAGCGGCGGCACGCCGCGGCGCAGCGCGCCGAGACCGGTCCAGACCCGGCGCCGGCCGAGGCTGAGCGGATCGGGCCGCGCCTTCAGCCAGGCGGGAAGCAGCGCCGATTCCGGTAGCACGGTGCGGCGCGGGCCGGCCAGCGGCTTGAACAGCGGAAGGTCGGCATCCTCGACCAGGAGGTAATGCGTGCTGTGGCCGGAGAGATAGCGGTCGATGCTGGCGCAGAGCAGGCGGCAGCGCGCGAAGTCCCCGGCATGGCTCGGCGTCGCGATGGCGTAGCTGCGGCTCATCGCCGGCTTCGGCCGGTGCGCAGCTTGTGGATCAGGACACGCGCCAGGAAGAGCGGATTGCCGACGACATAGCGCCGCCAGAGCCGGCGCGGCTCGCGCGCCAGCCGGAACAGCCATTCCAGCCGCAGGCGGCGCATCGTCTCCGGCGCGCGCGGAATGTCGCCGGCTATGAAGTCGAACAAGGCGCCGACACCGGCGGCGATGCTGCAATGGGCGGCGCTAAGATGCCGCGCAATCCAGCGCTCCTGGCGCGGATTGCCGAAGGCGACCAGCAGCAGGTCCGGCCGGGCATCCTCCAGCCGGCGCAGCAGCGCGGTTTCCTCGGCCTGCGAGAAATAGCCCGGGCCGAGCACGGTGAAGTCGTGTGCCGGATGGGCCTGGCGCAGCACCTCGGCCGCGCGCTCGGCGACGCCGGGCCGTCCACCGAGCAGGGCGACGCGGCGCCCGCGCGGCTGGGCCGCCAGCAGCGCCGGGATGAAATCGGTGCCGTTGAGATTGGCCGGGAAGCCCCTGCCGTGCAGCAGGCGCGAGGCGATGTCCATGCCGACGCCGTCGGGCAGGATCAGGAAGCCGGCGAGCTGCGCCCGCAGCGTCGCGTCGCGCGCGGCGTGGTTGACCAGATTGGCGTTCGAGAAGGCGAGGCGCAGGAAGCGGCCTTCGTCCATCGCCTCGGTCAGGCTCTGCACCGCATCGGCGCGCGACAGGGCCGCGACCTGGACGCCGGCGATGTCGCGCGGCGGTTCGGACGGGTGCGGTCCGCGCGAGCGGCCGAGCGTCGGGTGGGTCACGGAAAGCGCGTTCATCTTGGGGGCCCGCGGGGCTGCGCGTCGGCGCGCAGATCGCCCGTTGCCGCGCATGTGGGACGCGGGGCGCGCGGGGTCAAGGGCGGGTATGTACATGATGTCCACGTGGTTTCCAGAGCGTTGCGGCGGCTGTCCCGTTTCGGGACGGGCCTGGCGGCCTTCGCTGTCGCCTGGCGCTGGTCGCGCCGGTTTGCGTGCCGCTTCCGGTCAGAACGCCGTGGTGCCGCTCCGGCACCGGCTTTGCGCTGCGGCACGCAGGCGAGCCGACCGGGCAGGCGATTGTGCCGCTTCGGGTCGGTCGGGCCGGAACGGATCCTGTCATGACCACCCTCGACGACCTGCATTATCGCGGGAGCCTGCGGTCCGACGATCGCGCCAATGCCTGGCGGCACTGGATCGGCCCCGCCACCGCGCTCGTGGACCTGATGCTGGTGCTGGTCGTGGTCGGCCTGTCCTCGGTGGCCTATCACCTCGTGGCCTATGGCCATCCGGGCGCCTACCGGGTGACGCTCGAGCTCGCCTCGATGATCGCGGCGATCTTCGTGTTCATCAACGCGCTGCGGGGCCGCTACCAGCTCGCCAACTATCTTGCGGTGAAGGGGCAGATGCGCCAGGCCTTCGCGGTCTGGAACGTCACGATGGTCGCCTTCATCGCCTTCGTCTTCCTGGCAAAGGTCGTCGACCATTATTCGCGCGCCGTGGTGATCGTGACCTACCTCGCCGGCATCCCGCTGGTCGCCTTCGCGCGCTCGGGCATCGTCCGGGCGGTCTCTCTCGCCAGCAAGACCGGCCGCATCACCGCCGAGCGCGTCTTCCTGATCGGGCGCGAGGAGGAGGTGATGTCCTTCGTGGCGCGACACCAGCCCTGGAATGTCGGCTTCGCCATCGCCGACGTCGCCTTCCTGCGCAGCAACGACGCCCGCCGCATCAACGATCCGGCCACCGCCCTCGCCGCCGACCTCGCCAGCGCCGCGGCGCGCGCCCGCGCCCTCAAGCCCGACGCCGTCTTCATCGCGCTGCCCTGGTCGGACCAGGAGACGATCGACGCCTGCGTCGACGCCTTCATGAACCTGCCGGTCGCGATCCATCTGACGCCGGAGCGGGTGATGGACCGGTTCGAGAGCCCGCGCATCGTGCGCGTCGGCACGCTCGCCTCGCTGCGCCTGACTCGCCCGGCGCTCTCCTTGGCCGAGATCATGGCCAAGCGCGTCTTCGACGTGCTCGCCGCCAGCGCCATCCTCGTCGCCAGCCTGCCGCTGCTGCTGGTGGTCGCGCTCGCCGTGCGGCTGGAGACGCGCGGGCCGGTACTGTTCCTGCAGCGCCGCTACGGCTTCAACCAGCAGCCCTTCCGCATCGTGAAGTTCCGCACCATGACCACCACCGACGACGGCGAGGTGGTCAGCCAGGCCAAGCGCAACGATCCGCGCATCACCCGCGTCGGCGCGGTGCTGCGGCGCTACAATCTCGACGAGCTGCCTCAGCTGCTCAACGTCATCGCCGGCCAGATGTCGCTGGTCGGCCCGCGGCCGCATGCGCTCGCCCATGACCGCGAGTACCAGCTGAAGATCGCGCTCTATGCCCGGCGCCACAATGTCCGCCCCGGCATCACCGGCTGGGCGCAGGTCAACGGGCTGCGCGGCGAGACCGATACCGACGACAAGATGGAACGCCGCGTCGCCTTCGACCACTGGTACATCGACAACTGGTCGTTCTGGCTCGATCTCGGCATCCTGCTGCGCACCGTGTTCAGCCCCAAGGCCTTCCGCAACGCGCGCTGAGGCGGCGCCCGGCCCGGCCGGACGCAACCCCGCCCCGTGAAATGATGGCTTCGCAGCGCCGCCGTTTGCGCTAGGCTCCGCCCTGCCCGAAGGGAGGGGCGTCACTGCAATGAATCAAATCGATTTGAATGGTCGCGTCGCCGTCGTCACCGGTGGAGCGCAAGGCATCGGCCGGGCGGTGGTCGAGCGGTTCGTGGCCAGCGGCGCGCAGGTCGAGATCTGGGATCTCGACGGCGATCTGGCGGCGAAGTCCGCCGCGGAGATCGGCCAGGGCGTGACCGGCGTCGGCGTCGACGTCGCCGACTATGCCTCGGTCGAGTCGGCCGCCAAGGCGTTGGAGGCCCGCCTCGGGCGCATCGACATCATGGTCACCAGCGCCGGCATCGCCGGGCCGATCCACAAGACCTGGGAATACCCGCTCGACGCCTGGAACAAGGTGATGCGCGTCAATGTCGACGGCACGATGCATTGCTGCCGCGCCGTCATCCCCGGCATGATCGCGCGCAATTACGGCCGCCTCGTCCTCGTCGCCTCGATCGCCGGCAAGGAAGGCAACCCGGGCGCCTCGGTCTACTCGGCCTCGAAGGCGGCGGTGATCGCGCTGACCAAGTCGCTCGGCAAGGAGGTCGCCGACAAGGACATCGCGGTGAACTGCATCACCCCGGCTGCGGCCAAGACCCGCATCTTCGACCAGATCACCCAGCAGCACATCGACTACATGCTGGCCAGGATCCCGCGCGGCCGCTTCCTGCAGGTCGAGGAGGCCGCCGCCATGGTCGCCTTCCTCGCCTCGGCCGACAACAGCTTCACCACCGGCTCGGTCTTCGACCTGTCGGGCGGTCGCGCCACCTACTGACGGCGGCGTCCCGCTCGGTTGCGACGGATGGCGGAAGGGGCTGGCCACCGGCCGGCTCCCGATTCTAGGGTACCGGCATGAGCCCAGTCCTTCCTTCCGCCTCCGTCCTCGGCGCGCGCGCCTTCGCCGCGCTCGCCGGTCTCAACCGCTTCAGCGACGAGCCGGGCAAGCTGACCCGGCTCTATCTGTCGCCGGCCCACCGGCAGGCGGCGGAGTTCACCAAGGGCGCGATGGAGGTCGCGGGCCTCACCGCCTTCATCGACGCCGCCGGCTCGGTGCAGGGCCGCCGCGAGGGCCCGCGCCCCGGCCTGCCCGCCGTGGTCATCGGCTCGCATATCGACACGGTCCGCGACGGCGGCCGCTATGATGGCAATCTCGGCGTGATCGCCGGCATCCTCGCCGCCCAGGCCATCCGCGACGCCGGCATCGTGCTGCCCTTCGCGCTGGAGGTGGTGGCCTTCGGCGACGAGGAGACGGTGCGCTTCCCGACCTCGCTCTCGACCTCCTCGGCGCTCGCCGGCCATTACGACGCGGCCTGGCTCGATTCGCGCGACGCGGACGGCGTGGTCCTGCGCGACGCGCTCGTCGCCTTCGGTGGCGATCCGGCTGGCATCGCCGCGCTCGCCCGGCCGCCGGGCGCGATCCGCGCCTATCTCGAAGTGCATATCGAGCAGGGGCCGGTGCTCGAGGCGGAGGGCGAGGCGGTCGGCATCGTCACCACCATCAACGCCCAGTGCCGGGCCCGGGTGCGCGTCACCGGCGAGGCCGGCCATGCCGGCACCGTGCCGATGGCGCTGCGCAAGGACGCGCTGACCGCCGCCGCCGAGATGGCGCTGGCGCTGGAGGCGATCGCCGTCGCACACGACCAGGCGGTCGGCACGGTCGGCGTCTTCCGGCCCGATCCCGGCGCCACCAATGTCGTGCCCGGCGCGGTCGAGTTCACCATCGATTTCCGCGCCCCGCTCGGCGAGACCGTGACCGCGATGGAGGCGGCGATTCGCGCCCGCTTCGGCGAGATCGCGGCGCGCCGCGGCGTCGGCCTGGAGATCGTGCCCTATTCGCGCGAGGAGGCGACGCCGATGGCGGCCGAGCTGCAGGAGGCGCTGGCCGCCGGCATCGCCCGGACCGGCTCCAACCTCTCGGCGCGCCGCCTGCCCTCGGGGGCCGGCCACGACGCCATGGCGATGGCGCGGATCTGCCCCGCGGCCATGCTGTTCGTGCGCTGCGAGAAGGGCATCAGCCATTCGCCGCTGGAGGCGATGAGCGAGCTCGACGCCGGCATCGCGGTGCGCGTGATGATCGAGACCGTGCTCGAGCTCGCCCGCCGCGACGGCGCCGCCATCCCCGGCTGAGCCGGCCGGCATGCTGGCCCGTTCGCGGCCAGGCTTGCGCTGGGCGCGCCCCCGCCTTGCCGGCGGCGGCGCGAGCCTTGACCCGTCCTGCCGCCGTTCATAGCTTCGCGGGCGACAGGCGGCGCTGGTGCCGCGCTTACGAGATTGAAAGGCTGCGAGCCATGGCGACGAGCAAGGTGACCGATGCGAGCTTCGAGGCGGACGTCCTCAAGTCGAGCGAGCCCGTCGTGGTCGACTTCTGGGCCGAGTGGTGCGGCCCCTGCCGCATGATCGGCCCGGCGCTGGAGGAGATCGCCGGCGAGATGGAAGGCAAGGTCAAGATCGTCAAGATGAACGTCGACGAGAACCAGGCCGTCCCGGCCCAGTTCGGCATCCGCTCGATCCCGACCCTGATGCTGTTCAAGGACGGCAAGCTGGCCTCGCAGAAGGTCGGCGCCGCCCCCAAGAGCGATCTCAGCCGGTGTTTCGCCTCGGCGGTCTGATGCCCGGAACCCGCTATGCGACAAGCTATGGGCCGCTCCCGGGAGGGAGCGGCCCTTTTGCATTGTCGTTGCCCCGGCCTTGCGGCCGGACGCCTCACTTCGCGCGGTTGTCGAGCGCGAAGGAGCCCGGGCCAGCGAAGAAGAGATAGAAGAAGATGAAGCAGAACAGCATGGCCGGCTCGCCGCCGTTGAGCAGCGGGTAGAAGCTCTTCGGCGCATGCGCCATGAAGTAGGCCACGGCCATCAGGCCCGAGAGCAGGAAGGCGGTCGGGCGCGTCAGGAAGCCGAGGACGAGCAGCGCGCCGCCGACGAGCTCCATCACGCCGGCGACCCAGCTCAGGCTGAAGGCGGCGGGCATGCCCCAGGACGGCGCCGCCGGGAAGGCGAGCAGCTTCTGCGTGCCGTGGCTGATGAAGGAGGCCGCGGTGACGATGCGCAGCAGCCCGAGGGCGTGGGGCGCGAAGCGCGAAAGCGAATTCAGGGCCTGCATGAGCGTGTGCTCTCCTGTTGGTGGGTGGGCTTCGGCAAAATGCGCCCTAACCATATGCGATGCTTCGGGAACTGGCATCCCGCCGCGCCGGTGCGCCCTTCTCCGACGCCTGCGACATCGCGGCAACTCACGTTTTCGTTTGCGATGCAGCGCGAATGTTGCGATGCACAGGCGAACGGAGCGCGGCGGGCCGGTAAGGCCGTCATTCGCCCGACATTGCGCTTAACCGGCCCTTAAAAGCGCCATGTTTGACTCCTGTCTGGAGCCCGTCGCCGTTTGGGCGGGACATGGCGGGCAGGGCCTTCGACGGGGCGGAATGAACGATCGGACGAAACGAGCCGGAGAACGGCGTGAGCCTTCCTTCGAGCCGGTGCGCGACGACCGGTACGAGGAGGATGATTTCCGCCTGTCCGCCGACGATCGGCCCTATCGCGGCGGAGGATCAGAGCCGGTGGCAGCGCGGCGCGGACGCACCCAGGAGAGCAAGCCCCGGCAGAGCCAGCCCAAGCGCGGGCGTGGCGGGCGCGGCGGCGGACGCCGCAGGGGCCGCTCCTTCCTCGGGCGCATCGCCTATTGGGGCCTCGTGCTCGGCCTCTGGGGCGTGCTCGGGCTCGGCGGCATCGTCGCCTATCACGCGGCCCAGCTGCCGCCGATCGACCAGCTCACCGTGCCGAAGCGGCCGCCAAATATCGCGATCCTCGCCGCCGACGGCTCGCTGCTCGCCAATCGCGGCGAGACCGGCGGGCGCACGATCACGCTCGGCGAGGTGCCGCCCTATCTGCCGGCGGCCTTCGTCGCCATCGAGGACCGGCGCTTCTACGACCATTTCGGCATCGACCCGATGGGCATCAGCCGCGCGCTGGTCAACAATCTGCGCCGCCGCGGCGGCGTGCAGGGCGGCTCGACGCTGACCCAGCAGCTCGCCAAGAACCTGTTCCTGACCCAGGAGCGCACCGCGGCCCGCAAGATCCAGGAAGCGATCCTCTCGCTCTGGCTGGAGCGGACCTACACCAAGCAGCAGATCCTCGAGCTCTATCTCAACCGGGTCTATTTCGGCTCCGGCGCCTATGGCGTCGAGGCGGCGGCCCAGCGCTATTTCAACAAGTCGGCGCGCGCGGTCACCGTGGCGGAGGCCGCGATGCTGGCCGGGCTGGTGCAGGCGCCCTCGCGCCTCGCCCCGAACCGCAATCCCGAGGCGGCCGAGAAGCGAGCCCAGCTCGTGGTCGCGGCGATGGTCGACCAGGGCCTGATCTCCGCCACCGCCGCCAAGGACGCGCTCGGCGCGCCGGCCGAGGCGCATGAGCGCATCGGCGCCGGCTCGGTGAACTACGCCGCCGACTACGTCATGGACGTGCTCGACGACTTCATCGGCGCGATCGAGGGCGACGTCACCGTGCTGACGACGATCGATCCCAAGCTGCAGTCGACCGCCGAGACCGTCCTGGTCGAGACGCTGAACGCCCAGGGCGGCAAGCTCGGCGCCAGCCAGGGCGCAGTGGTCTCGATGGCGCCGGACGGCGCGCTGCGGGCGCTGATCGGCGGCCGTGACTACACCAAGAGCCAGTTCAACCGCGCCAGCGTCGCACGGCGCCAGCCGGGCTCGGCCTTCAAGCCCTTCGTCTATCTCGCCGCGATCGAGGCCGGGATGACGCCGGACACGATCCGCGACGATTCGCCGGTCTCGATCCGCGGCTGGGCGCCCGAGAACAACAGCCGCACCTTCCGCGGCCCGGTGACGCTGAAGACCGCCTTCGCGCTGTCGCTGAACACCATCGCCGTGAAGCTGAACCAGGAGGTCGGCCCGCGCGAGGTGGTGCGCGTCGCCCAGCGCCTCGGCATCAATTCGGCGCTGCAGGCCAATCCCTCGCTGGCGCTCGGCACCTCCGAGGTCACGGCGCTGGAGCTGACCGGCGCCTTCGCCAGCTTCGCCAATGGCGGGCAGGGCGTGCTGCCCTATGTCATCCGCGAGGTGAAGACCACCGCCGGCAAGCTGCTCTACGGCCGCAAGCCGCCGGCGCTCGGCGAGGTGGTGCAGCCGCAATACCTCGCCATGATGAACGCCATGTTCAACGAGACCATGCGCGCCGGCACCGGCAGCAAGGTCAATCTCGCCGGCTGGGAGATGGGCGGCAAGTCCGGCACCAGCCAGGACTTCCGCGACGCCTGGTTCGTCGGCTTCACCAGCCGCGTCGTCACCTCGGTCTGGGTCGGCAATGACGACAACTCGCCGATGAAGCGGGTCTATGGCAGCGGCCTGCCCGCCGAGATCTGGGGCAAGTTCATGAAGGCGGCCCATGCTGGCCAGCAGCCCGCGCCGCTGCCGGGAGGCCTCTGGCACAGCCAGCCCAAGTCGATCTTCGAGCCGGGCGAGCCGGTGGCGGGCGTCGCGCCGCGTGCGCCCGAGGGCGACCGTGTCTGGACGCCGCCGCCGCCGCAGGAGCGCAATTTCTTCGAGCGGCTCTTCGGCGGCTGAGGGGTCGCCTCCCCGGCGGCCGTCGGCTCAGTTGGCCTCGGGCGCCCGATACTGCTCGTGGCCCAGGCCGAACTCGCTGCCGAGCCGGCCGAGCGCCACCTGGAGATGATAGAGCCCGATCGTCGCCGAGCGCGTCTCGAGCCCGAGCTTGAGCCCGCGCAGCGGCGCTGCCGCCAGCAGAGCGAGGCTCTTGGCCAGCACGCGCGCCCCGCCGAGCCGGCCGGGATGGCGGCCGCGCTCGATCCGGGCCGAGATCGCGCCATTGCGATAGCCGCGCGCCCTGATCCAGTCGCCCTGGGTGCGCCGTGCCGGCATGGTCTCGCGCTGCGCCGCCTCCTGCACCCACCAGAAGCGGAAACCGGCCGCCGCCGCGCGGGCGAAGAAATCGCTGTCGCCGCCGCCGGTGAAGTCGAAGCGCTCGTCGAGGAAGGGATGGCCGAGCCGCTCCAGCACCTCGCGGCGGATCAGGTAGTTGGCGCTGGAATAGAGGATCGGCACTGGCCCGCTGCGATCGTAATGCGAGCGGAAGATCGGATGCGCGCCGAGCCAGCCCTTGGTCGGATCCTCGAAGCGCGGCGTCACCGAGCCGCCGAACAGCTCGGCCGGCGCAGTCTCGGCGGCGCGCAGGAAGGCGGCGAGCCAGAAGGGCTCGGCCTCCTCGTCGTCGTCGATCCCGGCGATCTGCCGCAGTGCCGGCAGGCGGCTCAACGCGCAGCGCCAGGCGGCATTGTAGGCCTTGCAGTTGCCCTGGCGCGGCTCGACGATCACCAGCCCCTCGAACAGGCCTTCGGCGAGCAGCGCGCTGGCCCGGGCGGCGCCCTCGCGCCGCGCGCCCTCGTTCTCGACCACGATCACCGCGAAGGGGCCGCAATCGCGCTGGGCTGCGAGCGAGCGCAGGGTCTGCTCCAGCATGTCGGGCCGTTTGAAGGTCGGCACGCAGACCGCCGTGTGCACCGTCGCCAGCAGCTCCGGCGCCGATTGGGCGACGACCTCGAAGCTCTCCGGCCTGTCGAAGCCGCCGATCGCCGCCGCACCGCGTTCCGTCATCATCCGCTCCACGGGCGTCCGCCGGCCCGGCCCGGACAGGACGCGATTCGCTTTAAGGGATCGTTTGCGACGCGGCCCGGCCGGCCCTTGACCCCGCCGCCCGCCTGCCGCTTGGTCCGGGAACCCCTTCCGGAGCCGACATCGTGCGCATCGCCTTCCTGACCGCTCTGGTGCCCGTCGCCAAGCCCGATACCGGCTTCGAGATCGCCAATGCCGCGATCCTCTCGGCGCTGCGAGAGGCCGGGCACGAGGTCGTGGCCTTCGGCTTCGTGCGTCCCGGCGAGGTCCCGGCCGAGCCCGACGGGGCGGTGGTGATCGACGCGGTCGACATCGAGAACGCGGTCGCCTCGCCGGCGCGCAAGCTGCGCTGGCTCGGCAGGGCGCTGCGGGACGGCATCCCCGTGGCCTGCGCCAAGCTGCGCCTCGCCGGTGGCGGGCGGCTGGTCGCTGCGGTGGCGGCACAGGGGCCCTTCGATGTCATCGTGCTGAATTCGGTGATGCTGCCCGGCGCCTTTCCCGAGCTGACCCGGCTCGGCCCCTGCGTGCTGGTCGAGCACAATGTCGAGCATGTCTCGGCCCGCCAGAACGCCGCCAATGCGGCGAGCCTGCCGATGCGCATGCTCTTCGCCCGCGAGGCGCGCCTGCTGGAGCGCATCGAGCGCCGGCTCTGGGACGAGGCCGATTTCGTCTGGACGCTGGCCGAGGAGGATCGCGCCGCGCTCGGCCCGGAGCGCGCCGGCAAGTCGGCCGTGCTGCCGCTGGTCTCGGGCGAGCCGGTGCGGCTGCCGGCCGAGCCCGTCGCGCCCGCCTTCGACATCGGCATGATCGGCACCTGGACCTGGATGCCGAACTACACTGGGCTGGACTGGTTCCTGCGCGCGGTGGTGCCGCTGCTGCCGGCCGATCTCTCGATCGCGGTCGCCGGCCGGCTGCCGCCCGACATGCCGTCGCCGCCGGCGCGGGTCAGCCTGCTAGGCCGCGTGCCGGATGCCCGTGATTTCCTGCTCTCCTGCCGCGTGCTGGCCTTGTCGAGCCGGGCCGGCACCGGCGTGCAGCTCAAGACCATCGAGGCGATGCAGCTCGGCGCGCCGGCGGTGGCCACCCCGCTCTCCTGCCGCGGCTTCACCGAGCTGCCGGCGAATTTCCGTCTGGCCGATACGCCCGAGGCCTTCGCCGCGGCGCTGGTCGCGACGGTGGCGGAGGCCAAGGCCGGCATGCTGGTGCGCAGCGACGGCACAGCCTTCATAGCCCGCCAGCGCGCGGCGCTCGCGGCGGCGCTGGAGCAGGGGCTCGCCGCCGCTATCGCCCGCCGCCGATCCGCCCGGTCAGCCTGAACAGCGGCCCGGCGCCGATCATCACCAGGAAGACCCGGATGATGTGGTGGGCGGCGACGAAGGCGACCTCGGTGTGCAGCGCCAGCGCGATCAGGCTCATCTCGGCCAGACCGCCCGGCGAATAGGCCAGGATCAGCGGCACCGGCGCATAGCGCGAGACATGGGCGACGGCGAAGGCGAAGATCAGCGTCAGCACCACCAGGATCGCGGTGGAGCCGGCCGAGATCGCCAGGATGCGCAGGATCGCCCGCGGCGGCGTGCCGACGAACCGGCAGCCGATGGTCACGCCGAGAATGAGTTGGGCGAGGTTGACGATCTCGAAGGGCGGCACCGAGTCGCTCAGCCCCGCGACATGCACCGCCGCCGAGACGATCATCGGGCCGAGCAGCTGTTTGGCCGGCATGCGCAGCGCATGCGCCAGCATCACGCCGAGCACCGCGCAGGCGACGAGCCAGAACCAGCCCATGACGGGCGTGTCGAGCATGGAGGGGCCCGAGGCGCGGGTGACGCCGAGCGAGACGCCCTCGATCCACTGCACGATGAAGGGCAGGGTCATCACCACCAGCAGGATGCGGGCGGAGTGGATCAGCGCGATCACCCGCGCGTCGCCGCCCTTCTCCTCGCCGGCGATCACCATTTCGAGGAGGCCGCCGGGCATGCCGGAGAAGAAGGCGGTGACCGGGTCGTAGCCGGCGACGCGGCGGAAATAGGCGACGCAGCAGACCGCGCAGCTCGCCATGAACAGCACGAGGCCGGCCAGCGTCGGCAGCCAGTTCGGCAGCTGCGCCACGAGATCGGGCCGGAAACCCGAGCCGAGCAGCACGCCGATCACCGCCGTCATCGGCGGCCGGATCACGCCGGGTGCGGCCACCGGCGCGCGCAGGATGGCGGCGGCGGTGCAGAACACCATCGAGCCCAGCATCCAGGGCAGCGGCAGCCTGCCCTGCACGAATAGGAAGCCGCCGAGCACGCCGAGCGCCAGCGCGAGCAGGAAGCGGCGCCAGGGAAAGCGCCCCGGCGCCAGCGCCCGCACGCCGTCGACCGCGTCTGCGAACAGGTCCCGCATCGTCTCGTCCGCGTTCCGCTGCTGTCGGTCAGGGCCGGCGGCGCCGGGCGAGCCCGGCCCGGTCGCCTGCCGCAGCCGATCCAGGAAGGATGGATGATTATCCGGCGCCCCGGCGGGGCAGGGCCGATCTATAGGGCAAGCGTCCGGGCTTGGCAGGGCCGGCTGGCGAATGCGGCGGCTGCATCCGACGCGCAGCGGCCGTGTCGTCTGAACTCCTGCGGGAGGCGCCGGTCGCCGCTGCGGCGAACGCGCTTGCCGCAGCGTGAGCCGGCGGCCATCGTTTCCGGCGTGCCACGCCTTCGCGCCGCCGGACAGGATAGCCGATGACCCATCACCAACTCGACGCCACCCCCGCCACCTGCCATTGGGGCTTCTTCGACGCCAGGCTGAAGCCGGCCATCGAGATCGAGAGCGGCGACAGCGTCACCATCCGCACCCTGACCGGCGGGCCGGAGACGCTGCCGGAGGGCAACGCCACCATCCCGCCCGAGATCCATGCGGTCCACCGCGACAGCGAGCGCATGCTGCCCGGCCACATCCTCACCGGCCCGGTGGCGGTGAAGGGGGCGAAGCCCGGCCATGTGCTCGAGGTCCGCATCCGCGAGGTCAAGCCGCGCACCGATTTCGGCTACACCTTCATCAAGCCGCTCGGCGGCACCTTGCCGGACGAGTTCGACGCCTTCACCTTCCGCCATATCGGCCTCGACGCCGCCCGCGGCGTCGCCACCCTGCCCTGGGGGATGGAGCTGCCGCTGGCGCCCTTCTTCGGGGTGATGGGCACCGCCCCGCCGGCGCATTGGGGCCGCCAGACCTCGCTGGTGCCGCGCGCCTTCGGCGGCAATCTCGACAACAAGGAGCTGCGCCCCGGCGCGACGCTCTACCTGCCAGTCTTCGTCGAGGGCGCGCTGTTCTCCTGCGGCGACGGCCATGGCGCCCAGGGCGACGGCGAGGTCTGCGTCACGGCGATCGAGACCATGCTGGAGGGCACCTTCGAGTTCCATCTGCGCGAGGACATGACGCTGGAGGTGCCGCGCGCCGAGACGCCCACCCATCACGTCACCATGGGCATCGATCCCGATCTCGACGTCTGCGCCCGCAACGCCCTGCGCGAGATGATCGGCCTGATCACCGCCCGCACGGCGCTGAGCCGGGAGGAGGCCTACATGCTCTGCAGCCTCGCCGCCGACCTGCGCGTCACCCAGACGGTCAACGGCTCCAAGGGCATCCACTGCATGCTGCCCAAGACGCTGGTGCCGTAAGCCCGGCGCGGCGCCTCGACCGGCGCTTCCTGGCGCGGCCTCAGAGCATCGGCAGGAAGCGCGGCTTCGGCCCGCGGGGGAAGGCCGCGTCGATGCGGGCGATCTCGTCTGGGGTGAGCACCAGCGCCAGCGCGCCGGCATTGTCCTGCGCATGGGCGGGGCTGGCCGCCTTGGGGATGGCGAGGCGGTCGCCGTCGCGGGTCAGGAAGGCGAGCGCCACCTGGCGTGCGGTGGCGCCATGGGCGGCGGCGATGTCGGCCAGCACCGCGCCCTGCGCCGAGCCGGGCGCGGGAAAATCGCCCTGGCCGAACGGGCTGTAGGCGACCAGCGCCACACCGTGGCGGGCGCACCAGGGCAGCACCGCGTGCTCGATGGCGCGCTCGCGCAGATGGTAGAGCACCTGATTGCAGGCGATCCGCCCGGGCCCGGCGACGGCCAGCGCCTCGTCGAGATCGTCGACGTCGAAATTGCTGACGCCCCAGGACAGGATCTTGCCGGCCTCGCGCAACCGCTCGAAGGCGGCGAAGGTCTCCTCCAGCGGATGCTCGCCGCGCCAGTGCAGCAGGTAGCCGTCGAGCCTGTCGGTGCCGAGCCGCTTCAGCGAGCGCTCGCAGGCGGCGATCGTGCCGGCGCGCGAGGCGTTGTGGGGCAGAACCTTCGAGACGAGGAAGACCTCGTCGCGGCGCCCGGCGATCGCCGCGCCGGTGATCGCCTCGGCCTCGCCCGACGCATACATCTCGGCGGTGTCGATATGGCCGAGCCCGAGGTCCAGCCCCCGGCGGAGCGCCGCGATCGCCTCGGCACGCGCAGCCTGCTCGATGTTCCAGGTGCCCTGGCCGATGCGCGAGACCGGCTCGCCGTTCCTGCCGAAGCGATGGCCCGTCCCTGCGTTCGTGCCTGCACCCATTTCTGCTCTCCCGTGCCTCAGCGCAACGTGATGGCGAAGCGGCCGGTGCGCGTCTCGCCATCGGTGTAGCGGACCCTGACGGCGAAGCCGTCCGGCCCGCGATAGCCCGGCGCGCTGGTGTATTCGAAGGCGAGCGAGCGGCCGATCCGCCCATCGCAATGCGCATAGGCGCCGGGACCGTAGACCGCCGCCGCGTCGCGGGTCAGCATCCGCACGCGGCCATGCCGTGGCGGCTCGGTGACGACCGCGCTCGGGCGCGGCTGCGGCCGGCAGCGCCGGTCCATGGTCATGTAGGTCTGCGGCATCAGCGTCGGCGTGCCGGAGCTGACGATGTCCACCGGCCCGTCGCCGCGCATCGCCTCACCGCCGCCGACGCAGCCGCCGAGCAGGCCGCAGGCGAGGAGGAGGGCCAGCTGGGTCAGACCGGGAAGCAGCATGGCGTCTCCTGGAGGCGTGCGCCGGCCTCAGACCGGCGGCGTGCCGTTGGCGGCGAGCACGTCGCCGGCGAGATAGAGCGAGCCGCAGATCAGGATCCGTGGCGGCGAGCGCCAGTCGCGCGCCGCGATCTCGCGCAGCGCCTGCTCGACCGAGCCGGAGACCTCCGCCGGGATGCCGGCGCCGCGGGCCAGCGCCGCGACCTCCTCGGGCGGGCGGGCCGCGAGCTGGCCGGCGATCGGCACGGCGAAGAGCGTCTGGGCCAGGCCCTTGAAGTGCCCGAGCGTCGCGGTCGCGTCCTTGGTCGAGAGCAGGCCGGCGATCATCACCAGCGGGGCGGGGTTGCGCTCCTCGAGATCGGCCATGGCCTGCGCCAGCACGCGCCCGCCATCGGGGTTGTGCCCGCCGTCGAGCCAGAGTTCGGAGCCCGCCGGGGCGAGCTCGGCCAGGCGGCCGCGCGCCAGCCGCTGCAGCCGCGCCGGCCATTCGGCCTCGGCCATGCCGCGCTCGAAGGCGAGCGCCGGCAGGCCGCCATAGCCGGCGGCCCGCAGCGCCGCGATCGCGGTGCCGGCATTGACGTGCTGGTGGCGCCCGGTGAGGCGCGGCAGCGGCAGGTCGATCAGCCCGTCGCCATCCTCGTAGACCAGGCGCCCGCCATCCTCGTGGACGGAAAAGTCCTGCTGGCCGACCAGGATGCGCGAGGCGCCGGCACGCTCGGCCGCGGCCTCCAGCACGGCGGTCGGCTCCGGCTCCTGCGGCGCGATCACGGCGGGCGCGCCGCGCTTGAAGATGCCGGCCTTCTCGCCGGCGATCTTGGTGACCGTGTCGCCGAGATATTCCGAATGGTCGAGCGAGACCGGGGTCACCACGGTGCAGGCCGGATGGTCGATCACGTTGGTCGCGTCGAAGCGCCCGCCCAGCCCGACCTCGAGCAGCACGACATCGGCCTTGTGCTCGGAGAAGAGCAGGAAGGCGGCGGCGTTGGTGATTTCGAAGAAGGTGATCGGCTCGCCGGCATTGGCGCGCTCGCAGCGCTCCAGCGCATCGACCAGCACCGCCTCGTCGACGAAGCGGCCGCCGCCCGGGCGGCCGAGGCGGATGCGCTCGTGGAAGCGCACCAGATGCGGCGAGGTGTAGACATGCACCGAGAGGCCGGCGGCCTCGAGGATCGCCCGCATGAAGGCGATGGTCGAGCCCTTGCCGTTGGTGCCGGCGACATGGATCACCGGCGGCAGCCGCTTGTGCGGATCGCCGAGCCGCTCCAGCAGGCGCAGGATGCGGCCGAGCGACAGGTCGATCAGCTTGGGATGCAGCGCGAGGAAGCGCGCCAGCAGCAGGTCTGAGGTGCTCATGGCAACCGGCTCCCGGCCGGCCTCGCGGCTCAGGCGGTCTCGGCGGCGGGCTCGGTCGCGGCCGTCTCGACCGGCACCGGCGCCACGCTGCCCGGGGCGGGCTGCTTGGTCAGCAGGCGGCCGAGCCTGGCCAGCGTCGCCGGGATCTCGTGGCGGTGCACGACCATGTCGACCATGCCGTGCTCCTTGAGATATTCGGCGCGCTGGAAGCCGTCGGGCAGCTTCTCGCGGATGGTCTGCTCGATCACGCGCGGGCCGGCGAAGCCGATCAGCGCGCCGGGCTCGGCGATATGGACGTCGCCCAGCATGGCGTAGGAGGCGGTGACGCCACCGGTGGTCGGGTTGGTCAGCACGACGAAATAGGGCAGGCCGGCAGCGCGCAGGCGCCGCACCGCCACGGTGGTGCGCGGCAGCTGCATCAGCGAGAGGATGCCCTCCTGCATGCGCGCACCGCCCGACGCCGCGAACACGACATAGGGCGTGCGCTTGTCGAGCGCCGCCTCGGCACCCTTGATGAAGGCCTCGCCGGCGGCCATGCCGAGCGAGCCGCCCATAAAGTGGAAATCCTGCACCGCGATGGTCATCGGCAGGCCTTCGACCGTGCCCTGGCCGACCTTGAAGGCGTCGGCGGCGCCGGTCTTGGCGCGGGCGTCCTTGAGCCGGTCGACATAGCGCTTCTCGTCGCGGAACTTCAGCGGGTCGACCGCGACCTCGGGCAGGGCGATCTCGGTCCACTTGCCGTCGTCGAAAGTCATGCGCAGCCGGTTGGCCGCGGTGACGCGCATATGGTGGTCGGAGCCGGGGATGACGAAGCCGTTGGCCTCGACGTCCTTGTGGAAGACCATCTGCCCGGAATCGGGGCACTTGATCCAGAGGTTCTCGGGGCTCTCGCGCTTGAACAGGGTCTTGATGCGCGGGCGGACGACGTCGGAAATCCAGTTCATCGGATCATCCTCGAATAAGCTGGGATGGCCGGGTCAGGCCGCGGATCGGGCGACCGAGCGAATGCCGGCGGCGAGCTCGGCGACGAGCGAAGTGACAGCCGAAACCGTCTTTTCCGTGGCCTTGCCCTCGCCGTCGAGCGATTGGCGCACGCGCTCGACCAGCGCCGAGCCGACCACGACGCCGTCGGCGCCGCGGGCGATCTGCGCCGCGTCCTGCGCGGTCTTGACGCCGAAGCCGACCGCGACGGGCAGGGTTGTGTGCTGCTTGATGCGGGCCACCGCGTCGCCGACCGCGTCGTAATTGGCGATGGTGCCGCCGGTCACGCCGGTCATCGAGACGTAGTAGACGAAGCCCGATGTGTTCTGCAGCACGCGCGGCAGGCGCTTGTCGTCCGTGGTGGGCGTTGCCAGGCGGATGAAGCTCAGCCCCGCCGCGAGCGCCGGCAGGCAGAGCTCGGCGTCCTCTTCCGGCGGCAGGTCGACGACGATCAGCCCGTCGACGCCGGCTTCGCGCGCCGCCACGAGGAAGGCGTCGACGCCGAAGGCGTAGATCGGGTTGTAATAGCCCATCAGCACGATCGGCGTGTCGTGGCCGGCGGCGCGGAAGGCGCGCACCATGGCGAGCGTCTTACGCAGGGTCTGGCCGGCCTTGAGCGCGCGCTGGCCGGCGAGCTGCACCGGGATGCCGTCCGCCATCGGGTCGGTGAAGGGCACGCCGAGCTCGATGATGTCGGCGCCGGCTTCCGGCAGGGCGTGGAGGATCGCGCTCGCGGTGTCGAAGTCGGGATCGCCGGCGGTCACGAAGGTGACGAGCGCGGCGCGCCCCTCGGCCGCGCAGGCGGCGAAGCGGGCTTCGATGCGGGACTGGCCAGTCTGTGTCATGCCGGAGCGGTTAGCATGGCGGCGCCCGGCTGGCGAGAGGCGTTGGCGCGCCCCGGCTAGGCGATGGCCGCGCCACGCTCGGCGAGCAGGGACCGCAGCAGCGAACGGTGGCAGCGTGCCTCCTCGGCGCAATAGCAGCCAACCGAGAGTTCGGTGCCATGCGAGAGCGCGGCGACGAGGTCGAGCGCCTGGCGGGCGGCGGGCTCGGCCATCTCGGCCCGGAAGCCCTTGGCGAAGCCCGTCCACTGCGCCGCCGTTTCGGCCGCCTTCGCCTGCGCCATCAAGGCGGGGCTGGGCGACAGCACCGGAAACCAGACGTCGAACCAGTTCTCGCTGGCGTAGCACTCCTTTGGCACGCCGCGCGGGACGCGCCGCACGGTGCCGATGCGCGTGCCCTCGCCGGGCAGGCGCGGGGAGCCGAGGCGGACGATGCGGACGGCCATGGCTGCCTGACGGCTCCCGGAACGGGCGGACGCCGCACGCAAGGCGCGGCGTCCGGAACGGCTTACTTCTCGATGCGCCAGACGGTGCGCAGCGCGGCGGTGATGCTGATCTCGCCGGGCTCGACCGCCATCGGCGCACCGGCCGAGGCGACGCGGTAGGCGCGCATCTCGGCCATCGGGCGGATCGGCGCGTCGGCCTCCGCCTCGACGATCGAGACGACCTCGCCGAGCTTCACGCCGAGCTTGCCGGCATAGAGCTCGGCCCGGCCGCGTGCCGCCTCGGCCGCCTTGGCGCGGGCCTCGTCCCTGGCCTTCTCCTCGTCGGCGAGGCCGAAGCTGATGCCCGACATGTCGTTGGCGCCGGCGGCGGCCAGCGCGTCGATCAGCGGCCCGGCCTTGGCGATGTCGCGCACGATCACCGTCAGCCCGGTACGGGCCTCGTAGCCGTCGATCTTCGGCGCGCGCGGCTGCGCCGAGGCGGAGGCGGAGGGCTGGGTCATGCGCGGCGAGAGCGAGACCTGCGAGGTGGTGATGTCCTTGGCCGCGATCCCGGCCGCCTTCACCGCCTCGACCAGCTTGGCCAGCGCCGGGGTGTTGCGGTTCAGCGCCTCGGCGGCGGTCTTGCCCTCGCTGACCACGCCGGCGTGGATCGTCGCGAGGTCGGGCTTCACCCGGACCTCGCCCTCGGTGCGGATCACGATGCCCTCGGCCGGTGCCAGCGGCGCTGGCGCCGGGGCGGGGGCCTGGGCGAGCGCGGGGGTGGCGAGAGCGGCGAGCGCGGCCAGCAGCAGGGCCTTCTTGGTCTTGGTCATGGTCTTCCTTCGCGTTTTCGGCGCGAGGACGATCACCGCGCGCCGAGAATCTCCGCGACCTGCGGGATGTCCTTGTCACCACGGCCGGAGAGGTTGACCACCATGAGATGGTCCTTCGGCTTTTTCGGGGCGAGCTCGGCGACGCGGGCCAGCGCATGCGCGGATTCCAGCGCCGGGATGATGCCTTCGAGCCGCGAGATCAGCTGGAATGCCGCGAGCGCCTCCTCGTCGGTGGCCGAGAGATAGGTGACGCGGCCCGTCTCGTGCAGCCAGGAATGCTCCGGGCCGATGCCGGGATAGTCGAGCCCGGCCGAGATCGAATGGGCGTCCTTGATCTGCCCGTCATCGTCCATCAGCAGATAGGTGCGGTTGCCGTGCAGCACGCCAGGGCGCCCGCCGGTCAGCGAGGCGGCGTGCAGGCCGGAGGGGACGCCGTGGCCGGCGGCCTCGACCCCGTAGATCTCGACGCTCTTGTCGTCGAGGAAGGGGTGGAACAGCCCCATCGCGTTCGAGCCGCCGCCGATGCAGGCGATCAGCGAATCCGGCAGGCGGCCCTCGGCCTCCTGCATCTGCGCGCGGGTCTCGGTGCCGATGATCGACTGGAAGTCGCGCACCATCGCCGGATAGGGATGCGGGCCGGCGACCGTGCCGATGCAGTAGAAGGTCGAGGAGACGTTGGTGACCCAGTCGCGCAGCGCCTCGTTCATCGCATCCTTGAGCGTCTTGGTGCCGGATTCCACCGGCACGACCGCCGCGCCCAGCATCTGCATGCGGAAGACGTTCGGCGCCTGCCGGGCGACGTCGACCGCGCCCATGTAGACGATGCATTCCAGCCCGTAGCGGGCGCAGAGCGTCGCGGTGGCGACGCCGTGCTGGCCGGCGCCAGTCTCGGCGATGATGCGCTTCTTGCCCATGCGCCGCGCCAGCAGGATCTGGCCGAGCACATTGTTCACCTTGTGGGAGCCGGTGTGGTTCAGCTCCTCGCGCTTCAGATAGATCTTGGCGCCGCCGAAATGCTCGGTCAGCCGCTCGGCGAAATAGAGCGGCGAGGGCCGGCCGACATAGTGCTTCAGCCCGTCGGCCATCTCGGCGTGATAGGCGGGGTCGGCCTTGGCCGCCTCATAGGCCGCCTCCAGCTCGAGGATCAGCGGCATCAGCGTCTCGGCGACGAAGCGGCCGCCGAACTGGCCGAACCGGCCGTTCTCGTCCGGACCGGTGCGGAAGCTGTTCGGAGTGTGCGGCGCGTTCATGCCCGTAAAGCCTTCTGAGAGACGTGGTGGTCCTGAGCCCGGTCGTCCAGCGCGTCCGCCGCCTTGCGGGCGGCGGCCACGAAGGCCGCGATCCGTGCGGGGTCCTTGACGCCCGGCGCGCTCTCGACCCCGGAGGAGACGTCGACGCCCGCCGGCCGCGCGATGCCGATCGCCTCCGCGACGTTCGCCGGATCCAGCCCGCCCGATAGCATGAAGGGGAAAGCCGGGTCGAGGCCGGCGAGCAGCCGCCAGTCGAAGGGCCGGCCGTGCCCGCCCGGATAGGCGGCGTCCGGCGGCGGCTTGGCGTCGAGCAGGATCAGGTCGGCCGCGTCGCGATAGGGCGCGATCGCCGCGAGATCCGCGGCGGTGGCGATGCCGAGCGCCTTCATCACCGGCCGGCGCGTCGCCTGCCTGATGGCGCGGACCTGCTCGGGCGTCTCCGATCCGTGGAGCTGCAGCATCGGCTTGTGGGGCGCCAGCGCCGCGACCAGCTCGACGGCGCGCGCCGGCTCGATATCGACCACCAGCGCCACGATGCCGGCCCGGCCCGCCGCCAGCGACGACAGCGCCCGCGCCTGCTCGATGGTGACGAAACGCGGGCTGCGCGGATGGAAGACCAGGCCGATCATGTCGGCGCCGGCATCGAGCGCCGCTTCGACGCTCGACGGGGTCGAGAGGCCGCAGATCTTGATGCGGAAGGAGCGGGCGGTGAGGTCCATGGCCAAGCTCTAGCGCAGAACCGCGCCGGGCGGAAACCGCGGCGCGGCTGGCGCGTTCCCGTTCCGCCCGGCCGCACTTGTGACATGATGCGGGCGGAGAGAGCCGGCGGGCGAGCAAGGCGACAGGGCGGGCAGGCCGATGGGGCGGCGTTTCTTCAGCATGGTCGCGGGATTGCTGCTGTTCTCCGGCGGCACGGCGCTCGGCGTCTATCTCTGGAGCCAGCCCAGGACGCTGCGCCTCGCGGTCGGGCCTCTGGGCTCGGAGGATGCCCGCCTCGCCGCGGCGCTGGTCCAGGGCCTCAACCGCGAGAAGAAGCCGATCCGGCTGCGGCTCGTCCTGACGGGCGGCTCCGAGGAGAGCGCCAGGCGCCTCGACGACGACGAGGTCGACCTCGCCATCGTGCGGCCCGACATCGCCATCCCCGCCAAGGGCGACACCGCCCTGATCACCCGCCGCTCGCTGCCCTTCTTCATCGGCCCGGCCACGCTCGCCACCGACCGCGTCTCGGGCCTGCGCGGCAAGCGCATCGGCGTGGCGCGGCTGCCCGCCGGCAATCTCGCGCTGCTGCGGCTGGTGCTGGCGCAGTACGAGGTCGCGCCCGAGGAGGTCACGATCGTCCCGCTGGCACCCGACGATATCGCCAACGCCATTCGCGACGGGCGCATCGAGGTGCTGTTCGCCGTCAATGCGCTCAATGCCCGCATCGCCTCCGAGGCCGGCGCGCGGCTGCGGCAGGCCTTCGGCGGCGATCCGACCATCGTGCCGATCCGCGAGGCCGATGCGCTCGCCACCCGCAACCGCGCCATCGAGAGCGGGGAGATCGTGCGCGGGGCCTTCGGCGGCGACCCGCCGCGCCCGGCCGAGAACCTGCCGACGATCTCGATCACCTCGCGGCTGATGGCGGCGCAGGATCTCGACGAGGCCCGCGTCGGCGAGCTGGTCGACGCCGTGCTCTCGCTGCGCGCCACGCTGGCCGGCGAGCTGCCCGCGATCCAGGGGCTGGAGGCGCCTTCCACCGACAAGGACGCGGCCCTGCCGGTCCATCCCGGCGCCGCCGCCTTCCTCGACGGCGAGCAGGAGAGCTTCTTCGACCGCTATGGCGACTGGTTCTATCTCGGGGTGATGGCGCTGTCGCTGCTCGGCTCCGGCGCGGCCGGGCTGCTGGGCTATGACAGCGCGGCCCGCCGGAAGCTCGCCATGGCGGGACTGGGCCAGCTGGTCGATCTGCTCGCCGAGATGCGCGCCGCGCCCGACGAGGCCCGCATCGCCGCGATCGAGGCGCGGGCCGACGCGATCCTCGCCGCCGTGCTCACCGACTATGCCCGCGGCGACATCGACGCCGGCGGCGTCGGCGCCTACCGCCTCGCCATGGACCAGCTCGGCCGGGCGGCGGCGGAGCGGCGCCAGTATTTTGCCGAGGCGGAGGATCTCCCCCCGGCCCTCGCCCGGGGATGATCGCAGGGATGACATCGATGACCGGACGCCATGGTCTGGCGGCGCTTCTGGCCGCATCGCTCTTGGCCGCGTCGTTCCTGGCGGGACCCTCGGCTCGCGGCCAGGCTCCGGCGCCGGATACTCCGCCTGCACAGCTCGATCCGCGTAACGACCCCCGCGCGGAAAGCTGGCCGAAGGTGAAGTGCGACCGCTGGCGCAGCGCCTATGAGCAGGCGCTCGCCCGCTTCGGCAGCAAGGGCATCGGCGCCGAGTTCACCGCCCGCCACGACGCCTTCCTCGCCTCGGGGTGCCAGGCGCCGCCCGATGTCTGCCCGCGCAGTGCGGAGGAACTCAACCTTGCCAATGTCATGGTCATTGCCGGCATGAACGCCGGAATGGCGAGCACCTTCATGCCCTTCGCCTGCCGGAAATGATTCGGTGACGGTTGCCGAAACGGCCCGCAACCGTTATGTGCAGCGCAACTAACCCCAGATCGCTCATCGAACAGGCTGCGCCGGCCGGGACGTCCCCTGTCGGCTCGCGGTCTTGAACCAAGGCCGCTTTCCGCATGTCCATGCGCAACATCGCCATCATCGCCCACGTCGACCACGGCAAGACCACGCTCGTCGACAAGCTCCTGCAGCAGTCCGGCTCCTTCCGCGAGAACCAGCGCGTCGCCGAGCGCGTGATGGATTCCAACGACCTCGAGAAGGAGCGCGGGATCACCATCCTGGCCAAGGCCACCTCGGTGGTCTGGAAGGACACCCGCATCAACATCGTCGATACCCCCGGCCACGCCGATTTCGGCGGCGAGGTCGAGCGCATCCTCAACATGGTCGATTCCGCGATCGTGCTGGTGGACGCCGCCGAGGGCCCGATGCCGCAGACCAAGTTCGTGGTCTCCAAGGCGCTCCAGCTCGGCCTTCGCCCGATCGTCGCGATCAACAAGGTCGACAAGGCGGATGCCCGCGTCCAGGAGGTGATCAACGAGGTCTTCGACCTGTTCGCCGCGCTCGACGCCACCGACGAGCAGCTCGACTTCCCGATCCTCTACGGCTCGGGCAAGCAGGGCTGGATGGCCGATTCGCCGGAAGGCCCGCAGGACCAGGGCCTGGCGCCGATGTACGACCTGATCCTCAAGCACGTCCCGCCGCCGAAGGTCGAGGACGGGCCGTTCCGGATGATCGGCACCCTGCTCGAGGCCAACCCCTATCTCGGCCGCATCATCACCGGCCGCGTCACCTCCGGCACCGCCAAGCCCAACCAGGTCATCAAGGTGCTCTCGGGCGACGGCACGACCGTCGAGACCGGCCGCATCTCGAAGATCCTCGCTTTCCGCGGGCTCGAGCGCCAGCCGATCGAGGAAGCCGTCGCCGGCGACATCGTCTCGATCGCGGGGCTGGTGAAGGGCACCGTCGCGGACACCTTCTGCGACCCGTCGGTCGATACCCCGATCGTCGCCCAGCCGATCGACCCGCCGACTGTCTCGATGACCTTCTCGGTCAACGACTCGCCGCTGGCCGGCACCGAGGGCGACAAGGTCACCACCCGCGTCATCCGCGACCGCCTGTTCAAGGAGGCCGAGGGCAACGTCGCGCTCAAGATCGAGGAAGCGACCGACAAGGACAGCTTCATCGTCTCGGGCCGCGGCGAGCTCTTGCTGGCCATCCTGATCGAGACCATGCGCCGCGAGGGCTTCGAGCTCGGCGTTTCCCGCCCGCGCGTCGTCTTCAAGCGTGACGAGGCCGGCAAGCTGCTCGAGCCGATCGAGGAGGTCGTCATCGACGTCGACGAGGAGCATTCCGGCGTCGTCGTGCAGAAGATGAGCGAGCGCAAGGCCGACATGCTGGAGATGCGCCCCTCCGGCGGCAATCGCCAGCGCCTGGTCTTCCACGCCCCGACCCGCGGCCTGATCGGCTATCAGGGCGAGCTGCTCACCGATACGCGCGGCACGGCCATCATGAACCGGCTCTTCCACGACTATGCGCCGTACAAGGGCGAGATCGCCGGCCGCCGCAACGGCGTGCTGATCGCGATGGAGACCGGCGAGGCCGTGGCCTATGCGCTGTGGAACCTCGAGGATCGCGGCCCGATGATGATCGAGCCCGGCTGGAAGGTCTATCAGGGCATGATCGTCGGCGAGCACACCCGCGAGAACGATCTCGAGGTGAACGTGCTCAAGGGCAAGAAGCTCACCAACATCCGCACCACCTCGAAGGACGAGGCGGTGCGCCTGACCCCGCCGATCCGCATGACGCTGGAGCGTTCGCTGGCCTGGATCGACGACGACGAGCTCGTCGAGGTCACGCCGAAGTCGATCCGCCTGCGCAAGGCGATCCTCGACCCGAACGAGCGCAAGCGCGCCCAGAAGATCAAGGCCGAAGTGGCCTGAGATCCGGCCTGAGCCGCCAGGGCTCTCGCGAAGACGACCACGAAGGCGGCGGACCCCGGTCCGCCGCCTTTCGCTTGTGTCAGGCCTGCTCGCCGGGCGAGGCCAGGACGCTGCGGGGGCGCGCCGGCCGCATGCTCGCCACCGCGAAGCTCATCAGCAGCAGCGCCAGCGGCACCGAGAAGCCGTAGCCGACCTGCCCGAAGCCGAGCGCGCCGATGACACCGCCGCTGAAGAACATGCCGACGACCCGCAGCAGGATGCCGAGCTTGCGCCGGTCGGCCATCACCATCAGCTCCGGCGCCCGCCGGTCGCGGTTCCAGTAGGCCAGCTTGCCGAGCTCGATGCCGATATCGGTCACCATGCCGGTGAGATGGGTGGTGCGCATGCGCGCGCCGGAGATCTTGGTGATCGTCGCGTTCTGCAGTCCCATGATGAAGCAGAGCAGCGGCGCCGCCAGCAGCATCAGCCCGGGCATCCGCCCCGACGCGGCGCCGATCGCGCCGAAGACCAGCAGCAGTACCGCCTCTAGCCCGATCGGATAGGCATATTGCCGCCGGCGCGCATTGCGGCGCCCCCAGTTGATCAGCATGGCGGAGCAGGCCGAGCCGGCGCCGAAGGAGACCAGCGCCACGAGCCCGGTGCCGACCAGGCCGAACACGCCGAGCACCAGATTGTCGGCGATTGCCGAGACCACGCCGGTCATGTGCGAGGTGTACTGGCCGACCGCGAGGAAGCCGCCCGCATTGATCGCGCCGGCGATGAAGGCGAGGCTGGTGCCGAGTATCTCGTCGGAGATCGCCGACCGCCGGTGGGCGGCGGCCGAATAGAGCAGGCGCAGCCGGCGCCGGCGCCGCGGCGCCCTCACGACACGGACCTCGCTCCCTGAGGCCGGGGCGCGCCGGTCGCAGGCTGGGCCGGCTCGCGCAAGCGGACGCCGCGGCCCTGGCCCTCGCTACTGGAGCGTTCGCCGATCAGCTCGACGCCGGCCGCTTCGAGCGCCGCGACCACCTTGGTCAGCGTGTCGACGATGCCGCGCACATGGCCGTCGCTCGCCTCCATGCGCTGGATCGTCGGCAGCGAGACGCCCGACAGCGCCGCCAGCGTCTTCTGGTCGATGCCGAGCAGCGCCCGCGCGGCGCGCAACTGGGGAGCGGTGATCATGGCACGGACCTTCGCATTATGCGGGATGCTCCAGCCTCGTCCATCGATCATGATCGTTCAAGCATCAGGATCGATGGCTGATATGGCAACACCGCATGACGGCCGGCGGCATCTAGGTCGCCGGGTCCTCGATCGCCAGCAGGCGGCAGGCCGCCAGCCTTGCGATGGCGATCGTCAGCATCTTGCGCCGCGCCGCCGCCAGCGGATGGCGCGGCGGCTCCCGTAGCAGCTCCCCGCCCCAGGCGTCGGCGACGATCAGCCCGACATCGTCCGGCAGGATCTCATGGGGGAAGTCCGGCGCCACCGCGAAGAGGAAACCGTCGCAGTAATCGCGATAATCCGGCCATTTCCCGTCGACGCGATAATCGGCCAGGCCGGACTTGACCTCCACCACCAGGATCTCGCCGCTCGGCGACAGGGCGACGATGTCGCCGCGACGGCCATTGGCGAAGCGCATCTCCTTGACGATGGCATAGCCGCGCGCCTGCAGATGCCGTGCGGCACCGCGGCAGACGGCACGGGTGATCTCCGGCCGCGCGGGCGCCGGGACGAGCACGGAATCGGACAGATCCATGCGAGGCATGTTCTGCTTTTGTGCCTGTGCGCGCAAGCCCGCGCGGTCCGGGGCCGCCATGCGCGCGCCGCAACAAGCGCTTGCGGCCCGGCCCGTGCCCGCTATGGTCCCGCGCGCCCTGGACATCGTCATGATCACCCTGCTCACCGTTGCCGTCGCCGGCCATGTCGCCTGGTTTCTCTGCCTGCTGCTGCGGCCGCTGATGGTGCGCTATGCGCTGGCGCGCCCGAATGCGCGCTCGAGCCACCAGGTGCCGACCCCGCAGGGCGGCGGCATCGCGGTGCTCGGCGGCGTGGTGCTGGCGCTGCTGCTGGCCGGCGCGCTCGGCCTGCTGCCGGCACAGGCGCGCCCGGCGCTGGCGCTGGTCCTGGCGGCGGCCGTGCTGGTCGCCGGCGTCGGCGCCTGGGACGATATCGCGCCGCTGCCGGCGGGCCTCAGGCTCGGCTTGCAGACCGTCGCCGTTTCCGTCGTGCTGATGCTGGCCGCGCCGGAACTGCGCCTGCTGCCCGATCTGCTGCCGCTCTGGGCCGAGCGGGCGCTGTGCATCCTCGCCGGCGTCTGGTTCGTCAACCTCGTCAACTTCATGGACGGGATCGACTGGATCACCATCGCCGGCATCGCCCCGCTCTGCGCCGCGCTCGCGGCCGCCGGCGCGCTCGGCGTCCTCGATCCGGCGAGCGGCCTTCTGGCGGCGGCGCTGCTCGGCGGCCTGCTCGGCTTCGCCCCGCTCAACCGGCCGGTGGCGAAGATCTTCCTAGGCGATGTCGGCTCGCTGCCGATCGGCCTGTTGACGGCCTGGCTGCTCTATCGCCTCGCCGCCGAGGGCGCGCTCGTCGCGGCGCTGATCCTGCCGCTCTACCATGTGCTGGATTCGACCATCACCCTGCTGCGACGGCTGGCGCGCGGCGAGAAGGTCTGGCAGGCGCATCGCTCGCATTTCTACCAGCAGGCCACCGATAACGGCTTCTCGGTGTCGCAGGTCGTGGCGCGGGTGGCCGGGCTCAATCTCGGGCTGGCCGTACTCGCCGGCCTCACCATCCGCTTCCCCGCGACCGCGGTGCAGCTCGGCTGCCTTACGCTGGCGCTCGCGCTGACGGCTTTGCTGCTGGCGCGCTTCGCGCGGCGGCGGACGGCATGAGGGCCGGGCGATGAGGCCGAGCCGCATCCTGCTGACCGGAGCCAGCGGCTTCGTCGGCCGCCACCTCGCCCGCGATCTCGCGGCGCGCGGCCATCTGGTGCGCTGCGCCGGCCGGGCCGGCCTGCCCGAGGGGGCCGGCATCGAGGCGGTCGCGACCGGCGATCTCGCCGGCGAGATCGACTGGCGGCCGCTGCTCGCCGGCGTCGACCAGGTCGTCCATGCCGCCGGCCTCGCCCATGCCGATTCCGACCTGCCGGAGGAGCGCTACCGCCGGGTCAACACCCAGGCGACGCTGGCGCTTGCCGCGGCGGCGCGCGCCGCCGGGATCGGCCGCTTCGTCTTCCTCTCCTCGATCCGCGCCCAGACCGGCCCGGTCGCCGCGGGCCCGCTGCGCGACGCCGATCCGCCGTTGCCCACCGACGCCTATGGCCGCTCCAAGTTGGCGGCCGAGCAGGGGCTGGCCGGGCTCGATCTCGACTGGGTGGCGCTGCGGCCGGTGCTGGTCTACGGGCCGGGCGTCAAGGCCAATATGGCGGCGCTGCTGCGTCTGGCGCGCCTGCCCGTGCCGCTGCCGCTCGGCGGGCTCGCCGCGCCGCGCTCGCTGCTGGCGGTGGAGAATCTCTGCGAGGCGGTCGCCTTCGCGCTGACGCCGCTCTGCCCGGCGCGCCGCAGCTATATCGTCGCCGATCCCGAGCCGCTTTCTGTGGCCGACATGCTCGCCGCGATGCGGGCCGGGCTGGGACGGCGGCCGGGGCTGGTCGCGCTGCCGCCGGGGCTGCTGAAGCTCGCCGCCCGGCTGGCGGGGCGCCCCGCCGCCTATGAGCGGCTGGCCGGCGGGCTCGTGGCCCTGCCGGAAGACCTGCTCAATGCGGGCTGGCGCCCGCCGCTGGCGACGCGGGCTGCGCTGGCGCGTCTGGCTGCTGGCGGCGGCTGAAGTCGGGGATCGCCTCGCTCAGCACCGCTTCGGCCGCGACGCGGTCGTCGGCGGCGACGGCACGCGCCAGCCGGTCGAGCCAGCCCTGCATGCGGGCGCGGCCGGCGAAGATCGGCTTGGCCGCCATGACGCCGTCCAGCCCGGTCTCGGCCATCGGCTCGTCCTTGGCGAACAGGATCTCGTTGAGCCGCTCGCCCGGGCGCACGCCGGTGAAGGCGATCTCGATGTCGAGCCCGGGCTCGTACCCGGCGAGCCGGATCATGCGCTCGGCCAGGTCGACGATCTTCAGCGGCTGGCCCATCTTGAGCACGTAGACGGCGGCGCGCTCCTGCCCGTCCTCACCTTGGCCGCCCTGGCCCTGCTCGTCTTCGCCCTGGACGCCGCTGGCGGCGCCGGCATGGGAGGCGGCGGTCAGCACCAGGTCGCAGGCTTCGCGGATCGTCATGAAGTAGCGGATCATGTCGGGGCTGGTCACGGTGACCGGGCCGCCGCGCTCGATCTGCGCCTTGAACTTCGGCACCACGGAGCCGACCGAGCCGAGCACGTTGCCGAAGCGCACCGCGACGAGGCGCATGCCGCTCGCCCCGCCGGCGAACTCCGCGTCGCGGGCCTGGGCGTACATCTCGGCGAAACGCTTGGTCGCGCCCAGCATCGAGACCGGCTCGATCGCCTTGTCGGTCGAGATCATCACGAAGATCGAGGCGCCGGCCGCGATCGCCGCTTCCGTCACCGCGACCGAGCCGAAGACGTTGGTCTTGATGCCCTCGCCCCAGTCGGCCTCGAGATAGGGCACGTGCTTCAGCGCCGCGGCATGGATGACGATGTCGGGCGCGAAGGCCCTGAACAGCGGGTTGATCCGGGCCTGGTCGCGCACATCGGCGATGGCGCCGGTGACGCGCACCGGCAGGCCCTGCGCCGCCAGCGCCTCGGTGACGTGGAACAGCGCCGGCTCCGAGCTCTCGACCACGAGGATCTCGGCGGCGCCGAAGGCGGCGCAGCGCAGGCAGATCTCAGAGCCGATCGAGCCGCCGCCGCCGGTGACGATGACGCGCTTGTCCTTGAGGAAGCCGCCGAGCCGGTCGCGATCGATGCTGATCGTCGGGCGCACCAGGAGGTCCTCGATCTCCAGCGGCGCGAGCTCGCTGCCGCGCAGCCCCTCGCCGAGCGAATCCAGCCGCGAGATCGGGATGGCCAGCTTGCGCGTGCCGGCGAGCCATTTGTCGGGCTCGGATTCGGGCAGCAGCGCGCTCGGCGTCGCGACGATGCGGCGGAAGGCCTCGCCGCGGTCCGACGCCTCGCTCGCCACCGTCTCCATCTGCGAGAGCAGGCCGAGCACCGGCACGCCGCGGATCGACTGGCCGAGATCGTCGCCGCGCGGCGACAGGATGCCTGCCGGGCGCAGGCGGCCCATCGTGCCGGCCTCCATGGCGCGGATCACCACCTCGACGTCGACGGCGCGGCCGAGCAGCAGCGCCGGCAGGCGCGCCTCGCGGGCCGCGTTGTGCTTGGAGCGGGAGTATTTGAAGTAGCGATAGGCCAGCCGCGGGCCGCCGAGCAGCGCGTTCTGGACGATCCAGTACAGCGCGATGGTGATCTTGCCGAAGTAGAAATTGCCGTAGAGATTCGGCGCGACGATCACATAGTCGGCGACGAGCAGCGTCAGCGCCAGGATCGTCACCGCCCTGACGATGTTCGACAGGTCGGGCAGCGAGGCGAAGCGCCATTTCGAGCGGTAGAGTTGGAAGAACCAGTAGACGCAGCCGGCATAGGCGACGAAGACCGGCAGGATCGTCGGCAGGTAGCGCATGCGCTCCTCGAGCGCCCAGTTCTCGAAGCGCACCGAGAAGACGAACAGGATCGCGAGCGCCGTCATCGCCAGGTCGTGGGCGATCACGGCGAGCTTCTTGGCGCCCGGTTTGGAGAGAGTCAGCATGCGCGGCGGGGTATCCCGCTCCCTTGGTCCCTTGTCAACGCGGCCGGGGCCGGCGGCGCCGGATTGGCTGCGGACAAGGCGGGCTCAGGCGGCGCCCTTCGGGCGGTGGCCGAGGCCGATCAGGATGAAGTCGATCATCGCCTCGGCATCGGGGCTCGGCAGCGCGGCGCATTGGCTCATCAGCAGCGGGTGGAGATAGCGCACAAAGGCGGTGCGGACGCAGCGTGTCGCCAGCGCCGGCTCGGCGACGGTGAACTCGCCCCCGGCGACGCCCTCCCGGATCAGCGCGTCGAGCACCGCGTCGTAGCGCTCGATATGGCCGCGCACCACGTCCCAACTCTCCTCCATGGCGCAGGCGAACATTTCGTGGAGGTGGTGATGTTCGACATAGCGGGCGGCGTTGAGGCGGTGCGAGGCGAGCAGCACCTCGCGCAGGCGTTCGGCGGCCGGGCGCTTGCGGGCGGCGATCTCGTGGACGGCGGCCTCGAGCTCGACCATGGCGCGCTCGGCCACCGCCTCGTTGATCGCCTTCTTCGAGTCGAAGAAGCGATAGACGTTGGCGGGGCTCATCCGCAGCGATTTGGCGATGTCGGCGACGGTGGTCTTCTGATAGCCGATCTGGCGGAAGAAGCCCTCGGCGGTCTCGATGATCTCGCGCCGCGTATCGCGTTCCGGACTGCTCATGCGAAGCGGTGCCTGCTCACTACTACTCTGTGACGGGGTTGATCGGGCTAGTCATATGACGATCTTCGTCAGTCGTCAACGATTTGAGAGATCAGCGAATATTGCCCGCGTCCTGACAAAATTCTGTCGCTACGTCACCGCGGTTGCGCCATCGCGCCGGCTCATTCCGGCTGCGTCGCGTGCCGCCCCCTCCCGGGCGATCGCCAGCAGTGCGGGGATGTCGAGATGGGCGGCGAGATGGGCCGCCAGCGCATCCAGCGCCGCCTCGACCCCGGCCTCGTAGCCCGGCCCGGCCGCGAGCCGCCGGCCGGCGATCCGCGCCAGGAACGCGGCGCGCAGCGCATCGCCTGCTAGCACTCCGTGGAGATAGGTGCCGGTGACGCGCCCGTCTGCGCTCGCCGCGCCCTCCGGCTCGCCCTCGCGCAGGAAGGGTGCGCGCGCCGTGTCCGGGCCGGTGGTCGCGCCGAGATGGATCTCGTAGGCCCGTCCGTCCGTGCCGCTGGCCGGGTGGGCGACCGCGACCTCGCGCACGGTCTTGTCGGGCGTCAGCACGGTCTCGACGTCGAGCAGGCCGAGCCCCTCCGCCTCGCCCGGCGGACCTTCGAGCCCGAGCGGGTCGCGGACGACGCGGCCGAGCATCTGGTAGCCGCCGCACAGGCCGAGCACATGGCCGCCGCGCCGCCAATGGGCGCGCAGATCGGTGTCCCAGCCTTCGGCGCGCAGCCGCGCCAGGTCGCGCAGCGTGGTCTTCGAGCCCGGCAGCACCACGAGGTCGGCGTCGCCGGGCAGGGCAGTGCCGGGCGCAATCATCCGCAGCGCCACGTCCGGCTCCTGCCGCAACGGGTCGAGATCGTCGAAATTGGCGATGCCCGGCAGAACCGGCACCGCGATCTGAAGACGGGCGCCGGTGCGCGCCGGCTCGCGCATCAGGTCGAGACCGTCCTCGGCCGGCAGCCGCGCGGCCTGCGGGAACCAGGGCACGATGCCGAGCGAGGGCCAGCCCGTGGCGGCGGCGATGGTGGCGAGCCCGTCTCGGAACAGCGCGGGCTCGCCACGGAAGCGGTTGATCGCGAAGCCGCGGATCATGGCGCGGTCGCCGGCGTCGAGCACCGCATGGGTGCCGACCAGGCTGGCGATCACGCCGCCGCGGTCGATGTCGCCGACCAGCACGGCCGGCACGCCGGCGGCGCGCGCGAAGCCGAGATTGGCGATGTCGCGGGCGCGCAGATTGGTCTCGGCCGGCGAACCGGCGCCCTCGACGATGACGAGGTCGGCGCCGTCGCCCAGCCGGGCGAAGCTCTCGAGCACGCGCGGCAGGAAATCGCCGCGGCGCGCGAAATCGCCGGCGGCGAGGCGGCCGGCGACGCGGCCCTGCAGCACGATCTGGCTGCCGGTCTCGCTCTCGGGCTTGAGCAGCACCGGGTTCATGTCGACATGCGGCGCGATGCGGGCCGCGCGCGCCTGCAACGCCTGCGCCCGGCCGATCTCGCCCAGCGCGGTCGCGGCGGCGTTGTTCGACATGTTCTGCGGCTTGAAGGGGCGCACCGCCAGCCCGCGATCGGCGAAGAGCCGGCAGAGCCCGGCCACGATCAGCGACTTGCCGACATTGGAGCCGGTGCCGAGCACCATCACGGCGGGGGTGGGGCGGGTGCGTGCCATGGGGCCTGATAGGGGCAGGCGCGGGCCGGGGCAAGCGGCGGCAGAAGCCCTGAAAAAGGTTCGCCGGCCTGCACCGTCCGCCATCGGCTCCAAAGGGGCGAAGAACCGAAGACGGGTCGGTGCGGACCGGCTGATCACGAGAAAACACTGATCGATGACGATTGTCAACAATCATCACTCGAAAGTTTTCACGATGCCGGCGCGCCCCGGCCGGTGCCGGTTCGGGTGCATCTGCGGGGCCGGCGTGCTATGGCGCCTCACCCTGCATCGACCATGACCGGCCTGACGCGATGAACCCGATCTTCTCCGCCCTCGAGACCAGTGTCTTCGAAGTGATGTCGCGGCTCGCCCGCGAGCACGAGGCCGTCAATCTCGGCCAGGGCTTCCCCGACGATCCGGGGCCGGAGGATGTGCGCAAGGCGGCGGCCGACGCCGTGGTCAACGGCTGGAACCAGTATCCGCCGATGATGGGCCTGCCCGAGCTGCGCCATGCCGCGGCGGCGCATTTCCGCCACTGGCAGGGGCTCGACCTCGATCCTGAGAGCGAGGTCATGGTCACCTCCGGCGCCACCGAGGCGATCGCCGGCGCGCTGCTGGCGCTGCTCGCGCCGGGCGACGAGGTCGTGCTGTTCGAGCCGATGTACGACGCCTATCTGCCGCTGGTCGAGCGGGCCGGCGGCGTGGCGAAGTTCGTGACGCTGCGCCCGCCCGCCTTCGGGCTGACGGAGGAGGCGCTCGCCGCCGCCTTCTCGCCCCGGACCAGGGTCGTGCTGTTCAACAACCCGCTGAACCCGACCGCGACCGTGTTCAGCCAGGCCGATCTCGACCTGCTCGCCGCTTTCTGCGTGCGCCATGACGCGGTGGCGATCTGCGACGAGGTCTGGGAGCACATCGTCTTCGACGGCGCCCGCCACCAGCCGCTGATGAGCCGGCCCGGCATGCGCGAGCGCACGGTGAAGATCTCCTCGGCCGGCAAGATCTTCTCGCTGACCGGCTGGAAGGTCGGCCTGGTCATGGCGGCGCCGCGGCTGATGCGGGTGCTCGCCAAGGCGCACCAGTACATCACTTTCACCACTCCGCCGAACCTCCAGGCGGCGGTCGCCTATGGCCTCGGCAAGGACGACGCCTATTTCGAGGGTATGCGCGCCCGGTTCCAGCGCTCGCGCGATCGCTTCGCCGCCGGCCTCGCTGATCTCGGCTTCCCGGTGCTGCCCAGCGTCGGCACCTATTTCCTCAATGTCGACATCGCCCCGCTCGGCGAGAGCGACGACGTCGCCTGGTGCCGCCGTCTGGTCACCGAGCACCGTGTCGCCGCGATCCCGGTCAGCGCCTTCTACGCGCAGGGCGCGGTGCGCACCGTGGTGCGCTTCTGCTTCGCCAAGCACGACGCGACGCTGGACGCCGCGCTCGAGCGGCTGGCGGCGGCCGCGCGGCGCTGATCGGCGGCCGTCAGGCCGGCGGCAGGGTCTTCACCAGGGTCGCGGCCCGGATCAGCAGCGGCTCCATCGGCCGCGCCACCTCGGCCAGCGACAGGCCGCGCAGCGTCTCCACCGCCTGCATGAGTTCGGTCGCGGCCAGCTCGGCCTGAGCCCGCTCGCGCGTCAGTGCGGCCAGCCGCAGCCGCGCCTCGCCGCGATTGGCCACTGTCTTCGCCCACAGCGTCGGCACGGTCTCGCGCCGCCGTTCCAGCAGGGCGGCGTCGCAGGCGGCGATCGCCTCCTCCAGCACCACCGGCTCGCGGTAATAGGCGGCGAGCCCGGTCAGCGCCGCGCCGATCCGGTCCTGCACGTCGGCCCAATCGAGCGGGGTCAGCGCGCGGGTCCAGTCCTGCAGCACGAGGTTGAAGCAGTTCACCGCCGATTCCAGCGCGGCGGCGCCGCTGGCGCGCAGGCCGAGCGCCACATAGGTCTTGCCGAGCTCGAATTGCTGGCGCGCCCATTCGCGCGGCAGGCGCTGACGGTCGATGCCGGCGATCGCCACGCGCAGCGCCGCGACGCTCTGTTCCAGCTGCTCGGCGTCGTCGTCATGCTCGCCCAGCCGGGCCAGCGCCTCGCCGAGCCGGCCCTGCAGCGTCGCCCACAGCCCCGGCGCCTTGTCGCGCGGCAGGTCTTCCAGCGTCTCGCGATAGATCTCGGCCGCCTGGCGCAGCTGGCCGATATCCGCGTCGAGATGCGACAGTCCGGTGATCGAGCGCCCGAGCCGCAGCCGGATCTCGGCGAAATGGACCGGCTCGCGCCAGGGATCGAGCTTGGCGAGCAGCGCCTGGAGATGGGCGATGGCGGAGGAGAAGCCGCTGCGGTCGCGGAAATCGGCGCCGAGCCGGGCCAGCGCATCGGCCTGCTTCCAGCCGAGCACGCGCGCGAGCGCCGGATCGGTCGAGGCCGCGATCAGCGCGGCTTCCGCATAGCGGGTCGCGGCGTCGCGATAGGCCTGGGGGGTGAGCCGCAGCATGGCGACGTCGCCGCGGTCGGTGCGGTAGGAGGCGGCGAGCAGCAGGCGCTCGCGCGTGGCCGCGTCGCCGGCGGTCGTATCGTCGAGATTGCGCTGCTCGGCCTGGGCCAGCAGCCTGTCCGCCTCGGAGAGGCGGCCCTGCTCCAGCGCCTGCGCCGCGCCTGAGCGCAGCGCGTCGATCTCCGGAACCCGGCCGGACGGCGTCTGGAGCCTGCCGCGCAGGGCGAGGAAATCCCCGGCCTTGCGCAGCAGGTCGTGTTCGATCCGGGTGAAGTCGGGCTTCCCGGATGCCGCGCCCATCGAGGCGAGGATACCGAGGAGAAGCGTGGGCGGAACGCCCTCCCGCTGCGACACCCGGGCGAGGATGCCGGACAGATTGGGGTCCATGCGGAGGGCGTCCTCGCCGCGAGGCTTCGTCTCAGACGGCGGCGATGACCGCGATCTCGACCGTGTACTGCGGCCCGGCCAGCTTGGCCTCGACGGTGGCGCGGCCCGGCGTGGCGCCGGCCTGGATCCAGCCGTCCCAGACGGCGTTCATCTCGGCGAAAGTCGACATGTCGGCCAGCCAGATGTTGACCATCAGCAGCTTGGACTTGTCGGAGCCCGCTTCCGCCAGCAGCCCGTCGATGATCGACAGGATCTCGGTGGTCTGCTCGCCGACGCTCTTGCCGGCGCTCTTGTCCGCCACCTGGCCGGCCAGATAGACCGTGTTGCCGTGCACGACGGCCTTCGACATGCGGGGGCCGGGGGCGATACGCTTGATGCTCATGAGGCAGTCTCCAGGATAAAGGCCCTTCGCTGGTAGCCCGGCGGTGGGTGCCGTGCAAAGCCCCGGCACTGCAAAAACTTACATCGCCGCGGTCCAGCCGGCCCAGAGCAGGGCGTAGCGCGCCGCCTTGCCGGCCAGCACCAGCAGCAGGAAGCGCCCGAACGGATAGCCCAGCGAGCCCGCGACCAGGGTCAGCGGATCGCCGACGACCGGCAGCCAGGCGAAGAGCAGAGAGGGCCAGCCGAAGCGGGCGAACCAGCCCTGCGCCTGGGCGAGGCGCCCGGGATCGGGCCGCAGCCGCGCCGGCAGCCGCTCCAGCCCGCCGCTGGCGATGATCCGGCCGAGCCACCAGTTCACCGCGGAGCCGGCGGTGTTGGCGGCGGTGGCGACGCAGAACAGCAGCAGCGGCGGCACGCTGCCGGCGGCGAGCAGGCCAATGAAGACGGCTTCCGACTGGGCCGGCAAAAGCGTCGCGGCGACGAAGGCGGCGCCGGCCATCAGGCCGAGCGCGGCGAGCATCTCCATTCAGAGCCTGCGCAGCGCGACCTCGCGGATGCGATGGCTCGCTCCCTTGGTCAGGATCAGGCTGGCGCGCTGGCGCGTCGGCACGATGTTCTCGCGCAGGTTCGGCAGGTTGATGCCGGTCCACAGCGTCTCGGCGATGGAGAGCGCGTCGGCCTCGGCGATCTCGGCATATTTGCGGAAGAAGGAGCGCGGATCGCGGAAGGCGGTCTGGCGCAGCGTCATGAAGCGGTCGACATACCAGCGGTGCAAATCGTCCTCCTCGGCGTCGAGATAGACCGAGAAGTCGAAGAAGTCGGAGACGAAGGGCAGGGCGGTGCCGCCGCGGGTCATCCGGTTGGGCTGCAGCACGTTGAGCCCTTCGAGGATCAGGATGTCGGGCCGCTCGACCGTGATCTCCTCGCCCGGCACCACGTCGTAGACCAGATGCGAATAGACCGGGGCCGTCACCACCGGCTTGCCGGCCTTGACCTCGGAGAGGAAGCGCAGGATCGCCGCGCCGTCATAGCTCTCGGGGAAGCCCTTGCGCTGCATCAGCTTGCGGCGCTCGAGCTCGGCATTGGGCAGCAGGAACCCGTCCGTGGTGACGAGCTCGACCTTGGGCGTGTTCGGCCAGCGCGAGAGCAGCGCCTTGAGCACGCGCGCCGTGGTCGACTTGCCGACCGCGACCGAGCCGGCCACCCCGATGATATAGGGCACCTTCACCTCGGCCTCGGCCATCAGGAAGCGCTGGGTCGCCTTGAACAGGCCCTGGGTGGCGGCGACGTAGAGCGAGAGCAGGCGCGACAGCGGCAGGTAGATCGCCACGATCTCGTCGAGCGAGATCGGGTCGTTGATCGACTGCAGCTTGATCAGGTCCTCGGCCGACAGCGTCAGCGGCGTGTCGGCGCGCAGATGCGCCCACTCGTCACGGGAGAAGCGGCGATAGGGAGAGACGACGTCGGGGGAGGGCGATGCCGGCATCGGCCGCTGGTCCATGAGCCCCCCGGAATTCCAGGCTTCGAGGTTCAACGCGCGACGAGCCTCGCCATCATCGGGGGCGCGACGCCTTCTCGGCCAGGCCGGAGCGCGCGGTTCGGGCCTCAAGCTGGCTCAACACGTCCTGCAATGCAACATCGCGGGCCTTGAGCAACACGAGCATGTGGTAGAGCACGTCGGCGCTCTCGGCGATCAGCTCGGCGCGGTCGCCCTTCACCGCGGCGATCACGGCCTCCACGGCCTCCTCGCCGAATTTCTTGGCGGCGCGCTCGGGGCCGGCGGCGAGCAGCTTCGCCGTCCAAGATTCCTCCGGCGCTGCTGTCGCCCGCTCCGCGACGATGCGTTCGAGATCGCTCAGCGTGAAGGTCATGTCGCTGGTCTCCGCCGTCTCTGCCGGGCTGGCCGGGCGCGCCGCGCCATCGCTCAGTCGAGCCGCATCGGCAGGCCGGCGGCGGCCATGTGCGCCTTGGCCTGCGGGATGCTGTAGGTGCCGAAATGGAAGATCGAGGCGGCGAGCACGGCCGAGGCGTGGCCCTCGCGCACGCCGGCGACGAGATCGTCGAGATCGCCGACGCCGCCGGACGCGATCACCGGCACCGAGACCGAATCGGCGATGCGGCGCATCAGGCCGAGATCGTAGCCGGACTTGGTGCCGTCGCGGTCCATCGAGGTCACCAGCAATTCGCCGGCGCCGAGCGAGACGACCTCACGGGCGAAGGCGACGGCCTCGATCCCGGTCGGGTTGCGCCCGCCATGGGTGAAGATCTCCCAGCGGCCGGGCGAGACCTGCTTGGCGTCGATGGCGACGACGATGCACTGGTCGCCGAACTTCTCGGCCGCTTCCTTGACGAAGCCGCGATTGGTCACCGCCGCGGTGTTGATCGAGACCTTGTCGGCCCCGGCGAGCAGCAGGGCGCGGATGTCCTCGACCTTGCGCACCCCGCCGCCGACGGTCAGCGGCATGAAGCAGGCCTCGGCGGTGCGCGTCACCACGTCGAGCAGCGTGCCGCGATCCTCGTGGCTGGCGGTGATGTCGAGGAAGCAGAGCTCGTCGGCCCCGGCCGCGTCATAGGCCTTGGCGGCCTCCACCGGATCGCCGGCATCGACGAGGTCGAGGAACTTCACGCCCTTGACGACACGGCCGTCCTTGACGTCGAGGCAGGGGATGATGCGGATCTTCAAAGTCATCGGATGGTTCCGCCGGCGATATCCGCCCGTACCGGAGGGTACGGGCGGCGCAACCTAGAGGGATCGTCCCCAAAAGGGAAATCGCATCCCCGTGCGGCGCTGTCGCGCGCGCCGCCTAGCCCGCTTTCGCGATCCGCGCCAGCGCCTGTGCTGGGTCGATGCGGCCGTCATAGAGGGCGCGGCCGGTGATCGCGCCTTCCAGCATCGCCGCCTCGGGCGCGCAGAGCCGCTCGATATCGGCCATGGAGGCCAGCCCGCCGGAGGCGATCACCGGGATGGAGAGCGCGTTGGCGAGCGCGATCGTGCCGTCCCAGTTGACGCCCTGCAGCATGCCGTCGCGAGCGATGTCGGTGTAGACGATCGCGGCGACGCCGGCGTCCTCGAAGCGGCGGCCGAGATCGACCGCGGCGAGCGAGGAGGTCTCGGCCCAGCCCTCGACCGCGACCTGGCCGTCGCGCGCGTCGATGCCGACCGCGACCTTGCCCGGGAAGGCCTTCGCCGCCTCGCGCACGAAGCCGGGATCGCGCACCGCGGCGGTGCCGATGATGACGCGGGCGACGCCCTTGGCGAGCCAGCCCTCGACCGTCTTCATGTCGCGGATACCGCCGCCGAGCTGCACGGGGAAGCGCACCGCGGCGAGGATCGCCTCGACGGCGGCGGCGTTCATCGGCTTGCCGGCGAAGGCACCGTCGAGATCGACCACGTGCAGCCAGGCGAAGCCCTGCGCCTCGAAGCTGCGGGCCTGGGCGGCGGGATCGTCGTTGAAGACGGTGGCCTGGGCCATGTCGCCCTGCCTGAGGCGGACGCAGCGCCCCTCCTTGAGATCGATGGCGGGGAAGAGGATCAAGGCTGCCACCTCAGGAAGTTCCCGATCAGCCGGAGGCCGAGCTTCTGGCTCTTCTCGGGATGGAACTGCGTGCCGGCGATGTTGCCGCGCGCGACGAAGGCGGTGACCGGACCGCCGTAATCGGTCATGGCGAGCACGTCCTGCGCCCGCTCGGCGACGAGGGCGTAGGAGTGCACGAAATAGGCGTGCCAGCCCGAGGGGCCGGTCTCGATGCCGGCGAGCAGCGGGTGCTCGTCCTGCGCGTGCAGCGTGTTCCAGCCCATATGCGGGATCTTCAGGCTCTCGTCGCGCGGGCGGATCAGCGCCACGTCGCCGGGAATCCAGCCCAGGCCTTCGGTGGTGACATATTCCAGCCCGCGGCTGGCGAGCAGCTGCATGCCGACGCAGATGCCGAGGAAGGGCCGGCCCTTGCCGCGCACGCTCTCCTCCAGCGCCTCGACCATGCCGGAGACCGCGTCGAGCCCCTTGCGGCAATCGGCGAAGGCGCCGACGCCCGGCAGCACGATGCGGTCGGCCGCGGCGACCGCGGCCGGGTCGCTGGTCACGGAGATCGCGGCGGCGACCCCCGCCTCGGCGGCGGCGCGCTCGAAGGCCTTGGCGGCGGAATGCAGGTTGCCCGACCCGTAGTCGACGATGGCGACGCGCTGGCTCATCGGCCGTTGGCCTCCGGGAACAGGCCGATCACCGGCGCGGGCCGGCCGGCGAGGAAGGACGGGACGAGCTGTGCCTCCGGCTGGCGCGGGGCGGCCGGCGCGGCGAGCAGCGCCCGCTCGAAATAGCGCCGCTCGGCCCCGGAGAGGTCGGCGGCCTCGACCACGTCGACCAGCCGCCAGCCCTTGCGGGCGAGCTTGCGCGCCACGAGGTTGTGGCCCTCCAGCCCGAGGAAGAGCCCGAGCGCCGCCTGCGACAGCAGCAGCGAGCCGCCCGGCAGTCCGGCCTGGCGCTGCAGCCAGAACAGCAGCGCCCAGACCACGGCATAGAGGATGAAGGCGAGCCAGAGCCGCTTACAGAGCAGCCAGAGCCCGCCGAAGACGAAGGCCGGCCAGCTGAAACGCTCGGGCAGGAGACGCGCCTGCTCGATCTCCTCCCGCGGGCCGCCAGGGCCGGGCGGAGGCACGAGGACCTGAAAGAACGCCATGTGCGTGGTTCCTCCGGAAACGCGGCCGGCCTCAGAGGGCGCCCTTGGTCGACGGCACGCGGCCGCCCTCGCGCGGGTCGACCTCGAGCGCCTGGCGCAGCGCCCGGGCGAGGCCCTTGAAGCAGCTTTCGGCGATGTGGTGGGCGTTGTCGCCGTAGAGCGTCTCGACATGCAGGGTCAGCCCGGCATTGATCGCGAAGGCCTGGAAGAACTCGCGCACCAGCTCGGTGTCGAAGCTGCCGATCTTCTGCGCCCTGAATTCGGTGCGGAAGACCAGGAAGGGTCGGCCCGAGACGTCGACGGCGACGCGGGTCAGCGTCTCGTCCATCGGCAGGTGCACGTCGGCATAGCGGCGGATGCCCTTCTTGTCGCCCAGCGCCTGCTTCAGCGCCTCGCCGAGCGCGATACCGGCATCCTCGACCGAATGATGGTCGTCGATATGGGTGTCGCCCTTCACCGTGACGAAAAGGTCGATCAGCGCGTGGCGGGCGAAGAGGTCGAGCATATGGTCGAAGAAGCCGACGCCGGTCGCGATCTCGGCCTTGCCCGTGCCGTCGAGCACGAGCCTGACCGCGATATCGGTCTCGTTGGTACGGCGCTTCACTTCGCCCGAACGCATCGCCTGCAACCCTTCCTGTTTCGGTCGGTGCTTTAGCAGCGCCGGTAGGCACGCGCCACCTTGCGATTGTGCCGGCCGGGAAAAGTCCTACATCTGGCCCGGCGAAGCAGACGATGGAAGGCGAAGCCATGGACGATGCCGGCAAAGCTCCGGTCATGCATGCGACCACGATCCTGATGGTGCGCAAGGGAGGCCGGGTCGTGATCGGCGGCGACGGGCAGGTCTCGCTCGGCCCCACCATCATGAAGGGCAATGCCCGCAAGGTGCGCCGGCTGGCCAAGGGCGCGGTGATCGCCGGCTTCGCGGGCGCCACCGCCGACGCCTTCACCCTGTTCGAGCGGCTGGAGGCCAAGCTGGAGCAGTATCCGACGCAACTGCTGCGCGCCTGCGTCGAGCTCGCCAAGGACTGGCGCACCGACCGCTATCTGCGCCGGCTCGAGGCGATGTTGCTGGTGGCCGACAAGGAAGTCTCGTTGCTGATCTCCGGCACCGGCGACGTGCTGGAGCCCGAGCCTTCCGAGCAGGGCGCGGTGATGGCGATCGGCTCCGGCGGCAACTATGCGCTTGCCGCGGCGCGCGCGCTGGTCGATGTCGAGACCGACGCCGAGACCATCGTGCGCAAGGCGATGAAGATCGCCGGCGACATCTGCGTCTACACCAACCACAGTCTCGTCATCGAGAGCCTGGAGGCGCTATGATCCGCGAGGACGACCTGCAAGCGGCCGTCGCCGAGGGCATCATCGACCAGGCCCAGGCGATCCGAATCGCCCACATCGCCCGCATGCGCCGCGAGGCGACGCCGCCGCCCGGCCGCGAATGGTCGGCAGCCGAGCCCCGCACGCTCGACCCCGACGACGAGCGCTTCCGCCTGATCGGCGGCTTCAACGACGTCTTCGTCACCATCGGCGTCGGCCTGCTCGCCGCCGCGCTCTTCGGCCTGGCGCGCGCGCTCGGCCTCGGCGAGGCCTTCGCCGCGACCGGGCTGCTGGTCTCCTGGGGACTGGCGGAATGGTTCTCGCGCCGCATGCGGCTGGCGCTGCCCTCCATCGTGCTCGCGGTCATGTTCGTCGGCTGCGCCGCCATGCTCGCCGTGCTCGGCGGCAGCGTGCTCCTCGGCATGCCGCAGGCGGCGACGCGCGGCGAAGGCCTGCTCGCCATCATCGGCGGCGCCGGCGTGATGGCGGCGGCCGGCCTGCATCACTGGCGCTTCCGCGTGCCGATCGACGCCGCGCTGGGCGCGCTCGGCGTCGTGGCCGTGCTGGCCGGCGTCTTCACCCTGATCGACCCGTCGCTGCTGCGGCTCTATTTCGTGCCGATCACCTTCCTGATGGGGCTCTGGGTCTTCTTCGCCGCGATGCGCGTCGACATGGGCGACCCGCTGCGCCGCACCCGCCGCGCCGACACCGCCTTCTGGCTGCACATGCTGGCGGCGCCGATGATCGTCCACCCGGCGGTGCATCTCGTCACCGGCGGGCTCGAGGGCTTCGGCACCGCCAAGGCGCTGGGGCTGCTGCTGATCTTCGTGCTGCTCGGGCTGGTGGCGCTGGTGATCGACCGGCGTGCGCTGATCGTCTCCGGGCTGAGCTATGCCGGCATCGCCATCGCCTGGCTGCTGGCGGCGAGGCTGCCGGGCGGGCTCGGCATGCCGCTGACCCTGCTCGGCCTCGCCACCGTGGTGCTCGGCCTTTCCGCCGGCTGGCGCGGCTTGCGCGGCGCGCTGCTGCCGCTGCTGCCGGCCGGGCGCTGGCGCGACGGCCTGCCGCCGGCCGGCCCGCCGCCCATCGCGTGACGCGGCCCAAGTGCCCGTCCCCGTTCTTGATCCGTTGCCTGGATATCAGATGACCAGCTTTTCCCCCCGCGAGATCGTCTCGGAACTCGACCGCTACATCGTCGGCCAGAAGGACGCCAAGCGCGCCGTCGCCATCGCCCTGCGCAATCGCTGGCGCCGCCAGCAGCTCGAAGGGCCGCTGCGCGAGGAGGTCGCGCCCAAGAACATCCTGATGATCGGGCCGACCGGCTGCGGCAAGACCGAGATCGCGCGGCGCCTCGCCAGGCTGGCCAACGCGCCCTTCCTCAAGGTCGAGGCCACCAAGTTCACCGAGGTCGGGTATGTCGGCCGCGACGTCGAATCGATCGTGCGAGACCTCGTCGAGGTGGCGATCGGGCTGGTGCGCGAGAGCCGGCGCAAGGACGTGCAGGCCAAGGCGCATGTCGCGGCCGAGGAGCGCGTGCTCGACGCTCTCGTCGGCGCCACCGCCAGCGCCACCACCCGCGATTCCTTCCGCCGCAAGCTGCGCGCCAACGAGCTCGACGACAAGGAGATCGAGGTCGAGCTGGTCGCCGGCGCCCAGGCGGCGCCGATGTTCGAGATGCCCGGCATGCCCGGCGCCTCGATCGGCGCGATCAACCTCTCCGACATGCTCGGCAAGGCCTTCGGCCAGAAGGGCAAGCCGCGCCGCATGATGGTGCGCGACGCCTATGCGCCGCTGCTCGCCGAGGAGAGCGACAAGCTGATCGACCAGGAGGCGATCGTGCAGGCGGCGATCCGCGAGGTCGAGGAGAACGGCATCGTCTTCCTCGACGAGATCGACAAGATCTGCGCCCGCGAGGGCCGCTCCGGCGCTGATGTCTCGCGCGAGGGCGTACAGCGCGACCTGCTGCCGCTGATCGAGGGCACGACGGTGGCGACCAAGCACGGGCCGGTGAAGAGCGACCACATCCTCTTCATCGCCTCGGGCGCCTTCCACGTCTCCAAGCCTTCCGACCTGTTGCCGGAGCTGCAGGGCCGCCTGCCGATCCGCGTCGAGCTCTCGCCGCTCGACGTCGAGGATTTCAAGCGCATCCTGACCGAGACCGAGGCCAGCCTGATCAAGCAGTCGGTGGCAATGATGGCGACCGAGGAAGTCGCGGTCGACTTCACCCCGGACGGCGTCGCGGCCATCGCCCGCATCGCCGTCGAGGTGAACGCCACCGTCGAGAACATCGGCGCGCGCCGGCTGCAGACGGTGATCGAGCGCGTCCTCGACGAGATCTCCTTCACCGCGACCGACCGGGCCGGAGAGCGCATCGTCGTCGATGCGGCCTATGTCGAAGCGCGCATCGGCGACCTCGCCCGCAACGCCGATCTGAGCCGGTTTATCCTGTAGCGTCCGGTTGCCGGCCGACATGCCAGACGACCGCGTACTCGCCGATCTCGACGACGATCCGCAGGATGACGCCGGCGAACAGGGTGAAGACGTAGATCGGGCGGTCGCCGAAGACGGTGAGGCGCCGGAGGCCGGAGCCTCCGGCGAAGCCCAGCTTGAGATCGATGGCCTTGCGCGCGGCCGGTACCCGCTCCGGCGCGATGAGCCGCTCGAGACCGGCAAGCGCCATCTCCGACCACCGGATGGGGATCATGCCGCTCAGCTCGCGCAGGCGTGCTCGCGCATCTGCGCTTCGGCCCAAATCATATCCTCGTCGGTCACCTCGGTCGGGACGAGCCAGTAGGCCGTTTCGTAGGGAATGACCTCCCCCGTCTCGAAGGCATGCCAGGCTTCGTTGTGGCTGAGTTCCGAGATCGCGGTGGCGCTATGGTCGGCCACGAACTTCAGGACCTCGTCCAACAAGGTGCGATCGTCATCCGACAGATGGTTGCTGGCGGGCTCGCGCAGCGATCGGAAGACGTATTTCGGCAAGCCGAAATAACGCTCCTGCGACACCCGGAGCGCGCCCTCCCGCACCAGTTCGTCCAGGCCCCATTTCAGATGCCGCGCGGTCGGCCCGAACTGCTGTTTGACGTAGTCGACCCCGGTGAGAGGCTCGCCTTTGTCGACGAAGTGCAGCATGTCGGCGAAGTACAGCGCCTTATGGAGTTTGACCCTGCCGAAATCCTCGTCCGCATGTCGGCACAGATAGTGGAGGGCGGCCTTGAATTTCTCGCGATCGAATTCTGGCTTCATGGCAGGCTCCCATCTAACTGAAGTGAATCAGCAATCGAACAAAAGGGCAACGATCAAGTTTTGACGCCCGCATCCGGTCCTCCCGAGCAAGCCCTCCCGGCGACTGCACGCCTCGCCCGCGATTCCGCCGTTGTCGGGGCGGCGACGATCCTGTCGCGCCTGCTCGGCTTCGCCCGCGACGTGATGATCGCCCGGCTGCTCGGCACCGGGCCGGTGGCGGATGCGCTGCTGGCGGCGCTGCGCCTGCCCAATCTGGTGCGGCGCGTGCTCGGCGAGGGCGGGCTCAACGCGCCCTTCGTGCCACTCTATCTGGCGATCCGGGGCGAGCGCGGCGCTCAGGCCGCCACCGACTTCGCCGGGCGGGCGCTCGGCCGGCTCGGCCTGGTGCTGCTCGCCTTCGTGGCGCTGGCCGAGATCGCCGCGCCCTGGGTGGTGCTCGCCATGGCCGGCGGCTTCGCCGGCGAGCCCGACACGCTGGCGCTGGCGACGCTCTACACGCGGCTGATGCTGCCCTTCGTGCTGCTGACCACGCTGGCGGCGCTGCTCGGGGCGCTGCTCAACGCCCAGGGCCGCTTTCTCGTCGCCGCGCTGGCGCCGGCGCTGATGAACGTCATCCTGCTGCTCGCGCTGCTCGTCGCCTTCCGCCGCGGCGAGGACGCCCATGGCAGTGCGGTCCTGTTCTCGCTCTGCCTCAGCCTGACCGGGCTCGCCCATCTCGCTTTGGTGCTCTGGGACCTACGCCGCGTCGGCGTGCCGCGCCCGAGCCTGTCGCCCTCGCCGGACCTGACCCGGCTCTTGCGCACCGGCGGGGCGACGCTGCTCGCGGCCTCGGCGGCGCAGCTCGTGCTGCTGGTCTCGACCCAGCTCGCCTCGACCGGGGCGGGCTCGGTCGCGGCGCTGCATTATGCCGACCGCGTCTTCCAGCTGCCGCTCTCCTTCTTCGGCGCCGCCATGGGCACGGTGGTGCTCTCGGCCATGGCGGGGGAGCGCCTTGCCGGTCCCGATCCGCTGCTGGCCCGGGCGCTGGCGCTCGGCCTGGCGCTGGCGCTGCCGGCGGCCGTGGCGCTGATGCTGCTGGCCGAGCCGATCGTCTCGGTGCTGTTCGAGAACGGCCGCTTCGGCGCGGAGGACCGGCTGCGCACCGCAGCCGCGCTCGCAGCCTTCGCGCCCGGCCTGCCGCTGGCTCTGGTCGCCAAGGTCTTCGGCCAGGTCTATTTCGTCCGCCACCGGCCCGGCCCGGCGCTCGCCGCCGGCTTCGCCGCCGTCGCGGTCGCCGTGCTGGCGGGCTTCCTGATGCTCGGCCGCAGCGAGGCCGCGACCGTCGCGGCGCAGGCGGCGAGCGCCGCCTTCCTGGCGCAGGCCGGCTGGCTCGCCCTCTGCCTGCTGCGCGACGGGCTGTGGCGCCCGCGCCTCGCCGGCCTGCGGCCCCTCGTCGCGCTCTTCGCCGCCTGCGCAGCGATGGCGGCCGCGCTCTGGCTGCTGCTGCCGCTGCTGGGCCCCTGGCTGGCGCCGTCGGCGCCGATGCCGGCGCGGCTCGGCGCGCTCGCCGGCCTGTGCCTGTCGGGCGCCGCGGCCTATGCGCTGGCCGGCTTCCTGCTCCGCGCTTTCGACCCCGTCATGCCCGCTCGGCTCTTGCGCCTTCGCGGTGCATCCGCCAGAAGGCCGCGATCCTGAGCCGCATGCGCGCGGCCGGCCCCCTCCCGCCCGATAGACGGAAGCGCCCCATGGCCTCTTTCCCCGAACGCGTCTTCTCCGGCATGCAGCCGACCTCGACGCTGCATCTCGGCAACTATCTCGGCGCCCTGGTGAACTGGGTGGCGATGCAGGACACGCATGAGTGCATCTATTGCGTCGTCGACATGCACGCGATCACGCAGGGCCTCGACGTCTGGGGTGGCCCGGCCGAGCTGACCCGGGCGACGCGCGAGGTCGCCGCCGCCTATATCGCCGCCGGCGTCGATCCGAAGCGCTCGATCATCTTCAACCAGAGCCAGGTCTCCGGCCATGCCGAGCTGGCCTGGGTGTTCAACACGGTGGCCCGCCTCGGCTGGCTGAACCGCATGACCCAGTTCAAGGAGAAGGCCGGCAAGGACCGCGAGGCGGCCTCCGTCGGGCTCTACGATTATCCGGTGCTGATGGCGGCCGACATCCTGCTCTACAAGGCGACGCATGTGCCCGTCGGCGAGGACCAGAAGCAGCATCTCGAGCTGACCCGCGACATCGCGCAGAAGTTCAACAACGATTTCGGCGCGCGCATCGCCGAGCTTGGCCTCGGTACCGGCGAGGAGGGCTATTTCCCGATGCCCGAGCCGATGACGCAGGGCCCGGCGCCGCGCGTGATGAGCCTGCGCGACGGCACCAAGAAGATGTCGAAATCCGATCCGTCGGACTATTCGCGCATCAACCTCGTCGACGATGCCGACATGATCGCCCAGAAGGTGCGCAAGGCGAAGACCGATCCGGAGGCGCTGCCTTCCGAGGAGAAGGGGCTCGAGGGCCGGCCCGAGGCCGAGAACCTCGTCGGTATCTATGCCGGCCTCGCCGGCGAGGCCAAGGCGCAGGTGCTGCAGCGCTTCGGCGGCGGCCAGTTCTCCGGCTTCAAGGCGTCCCTGGTCGATCTCGCCGTGGCGCGGCTGTCGCCGATCGGCGCCGAGATCCGCCGCCTGCTGGCCGATCCGTCGCATATCGACGGCATCCTCAGCGACGGCGCCGACCGGGCCGGCGCGATCGCCGCGCCGATCATGCGCGACGTCAAGGACATTACGGGCTTCGTCCGGCGGCGCTGAGCCGCCGCCGGTGGCGGGGTTGCGCTGACGCTGCGGCGCCTGTCACCATGGCCCATCCGGAATACGGCGACAGGCTTCGGCAATGGTCAAGAGACGGCGGTCCTACGAAACGGGCCATCGCCCGAAATTCCTCGCGGTGGTCGACGACAGCCCCGAATGCGCCAAGGCGGTGCGCTTTGCCGCCCGCCGCTGCGCGCGCCTCGGCGCCTCGATCGTGCTGCTCGGCGTGGTGACGCCGCCGGCCGACGAGACCTGGCTCGGCGTCGGCGAGGTGATGCAGGCCGAGGCCGAGGCCAAGGCCGAGGCGCTGATCGAATCGGCTGCCGATTCGGTGCGCTCGCTAGCCGGTCTCGAACCGGAGAAGGTCGTGCGCACCGGCTCCAAGGCCGACGAGATGGTCAAGCTGATCGAGGCCGACGAGGACATCTCGCTGCTGGTCCTCGCCGCCGGCACCGGCGGCAGCGGCCCCGGCCCGCTGGTCGGCGCGCTCGCAGGCAAGAGCGCCGGCACCTTCCCGATCCCGGTCGCGATCGTCCCCGGCCACCTCGCCGACGAGGAGATCGACGCGCTGGCCTGACGCAGGCTCGTCGCGGCCTTGCGGCTGGAATGATTCCGGACAGCGGCCTATATCGGGAGCAGGAACGGCGGCCTTGACCCGCCGGTACCGGAGGCCACCATGTTCATCCAGACCGAAGCCACACCCAATCCCGCGACCCTGAAATTCCTGCCGGGCCGCGCCGTCTCGCCCGGCGGCCCGGTCGAGCTGCGCGATCCGGCGCTCGCCGAGCGCTCGCCGCTCGCCACCCGCCTCTTCGCGGTGAAGGGCGTCTCCGGCGTCTTCTTCGGCTCCGACTTCATCGCCGTGACCAAGTCCGACGGCGAATGGCCGCATCTCAAGCCGGCCATCCTCGGCGCGATCATGGAGCACTTCATGTCCGGCGCCCCGCTGATGGGCGAAGACGCGGCGCATGACGCGGTTCCCGAGGGCGAGGAGGAGTTCTTCGCCGACGAGGACGCCCAGACCGTCGAGACGATCAAGGAACTGCTCGAGACCCGGATCCGCCCGGCGGTGGCCGGCGATGGCGGCGACATCACCTTCCGCGGCTTCCGCGACGGCGTGGTCTATCTCGCCATGAAGGGCGCCTGCTCCGGCTGCCCCTCCTCGACCGCGACGCTCAAGCACGGCATCCAGAACCTGCTGCGCCACTTTCTGCCGCAGGTTCGCGAGGTGGAAGCCGTCTGATCGCGGCTTGCATCACGGCGTGATCGCGGCCAGAAGCGGACATCCCTTCGTCCGGAACTCGCCCTGATGCGCATCCTCGCGATCGATACGGCGCTCGGCGCCTGTTCAGCCTGTGTCCTCGACGCCGGTGAGAGCGTTCCGGTCGCCGTCGAGCAGACGGCGATGGAGCGCGGCCATGCCGAGGCGCTGATGCCGATGATCGAGCGCGTCGTCGCCGCCACCGCGGGCGGCATCGGCTCGCTCGACCGCGTCGCCGTCACCATCGGGCCGGGCTCCTATACCGGCCTGCGCGTCGGCGTCAGCGCCGCGCGCGCCATCGCCTTCGCCGCGGGCATCCCGGCGGTGGGCGTCTCCACGCTCGCGGCGACCGCGGCGCCGCTGGTCGGCCGCGAGGGCGGGCGAGTCATCGCCGCCGCCCTCGACGCCCGCCACGGCCAGGTCTGGTTCCAGGCGCTGAGTTCCCAGGGCAAGCAGCTCGTCTCCATTCGCCAGGTCAGCCATCGCGACGCGGCCCGCGCCATCGGCGCCGGCCCGGTCTCGCTGGTCGGCTCGGCCGCGCTCGCCGTCGCCAACGAGGCCTGGGCGATCGGTCTGGACGCGGTCGTGGTCGACGATGCCAAGGCGCCCGACGTGGTCTGGGTCGCCCGCCTCGGCCTGATCGCCGATCCGCAGAGCGCCCCGCCGCGGCCGATCTACCTCAAGGAACCCGAGACCACGCCGCAGGACCGGGCCCGCCTGCCGCGCCGCTGAGATGGACTGGCTCGACGCCCTGCTGCGCCGTCCGGGCGGCCCGCCGCGGACCGGCCCGCTCGACGCCTCGCACGCGGCGGCGGTCGCCGCGCTGCACCATCAGGGCGGCTTCGCCCGGCTCTGGGACCCGGCCGAATGCGCCGGCCTGCTCGTCGAGCGCGCCGTGGTCGCCGATGGTGTCTTCTCGGGCGACGGCACGGCGCTGAAGGGCTTCGTGATGTCGCGTCTCGCCGCCGACGAGGCGGAAGTGCTCAGCGTCGTCATCGCCCGGCAGGCGCGCCGGAACGGGCTCGGCGCCGGGCTGATGCGCGCCCATCTCGACCAGCTCGCCCGGCGCGGCATCGCCCGGCTCTTCCTCGAGGTCGATGAGGGCAACACCGCCGCCATCGCGCTCTACCGCCGGCTCGGCTTCGGCGAGGTGGGCCGCCGCGAGGGCTATTATCCCAAGGCCGACGGCAGCCGCGCCGCGGCGCTGGTGATGCGGCGGGACATCGGGTGAGCGGTCTGCGCGGCCATGCAGCGCGCCCGGCCGCCATGGACGCGGCGGGTGCGCGCGACTATAGCCTCGCCGCGAGCGGGGCCCGGCCCCGCGCCCCTTGCATGAACGGACGAGGATGAACGGACTTCGCCCCGGGGCCATGGTGCGGCTCGCGCTGATCGTGCTCGGCACGCTGGTGCTGATTCCGCCGCAGCTGGTGGCGATGCGCTTCGGCCGGCCCTTCTACTTCACCCGCCTGTTCCACCGCGTGGTCTGCCGCGGGCTCGGCGTGCGGATAACCATGCGCGGCACCCCGCCCGGCAAGGGCGAGGGCGGGCTGATCGTCGCCAACCATGTCTCCTGGCTCGATATCGGCGTGATCGGCTCGGTCAGGCCGCTCTCCTTCGTCGCCAAGGCCGAGGTCGGCGGCTGGCCGGTGATCGGCTGGCTCTCGAAGCTGCAGCGCACCGTCTTCATCGACCGGCTGCGCCGCGGCGCCACGGCCGGCGTCGCCGCCGAGATGGGCCAGCGCCTCTCCGACGGGCAGGCGGTCGTGCTCTTCGCCGAGGGCACCACCGGCGACGGCACGCGCATCCTGCCGCTGCGCTCCTCGCTGCTCGGCGCCGCGCACGAGGCGCTGCGCGGCGGCAGCGATGAGGCCGAGGTCACGGTCTACCCGCTCTGCATCACCTATGTCGGCATGCAGGGCCTGCGCGGCGGGCGCGCCGAACGCTCCGCCATGGCCTGGGCCGGCGACGTCGAGCTGGCGCCGCATCTCAGGGACATGCTCAACGCCGGCGCGCTTGATGTCGAGCTGGCCTGGGGCGAGCCGATCCGCATGGGCCGCAAGCTCTCGCGCAAGGAGGCGACGCGCCTCGCCGAGATCGCGATCCGCCGGGCGCGACAGGAGGCCGTCACCGGCCGGTCACGTGCCTGAGCGAAAGCGCGGGGTGGCGGTTGCGCCCGCCGTTGCGGCGGCGATATGGTTCCCAAACCGCGACCGACTGGGGTAGGGAGACGGGACTGAGGCCGGATCCGCGTCGATGAAGAAAGTCCACATCAAGTCCTATGGCTGCCAGATGAACGTCTATGACGGCCAGCGCATGGCCGACGTTCTCGGGCAGGAGGGCTATGTCGAGACTGAGACGCCGGAGGACGCCGACCTCGTCCTGCTCAACACCTGCCATATCCGCGAGCGCGCCTCCCACAAGGTCTATACCGAGCTCGGCAAGCTGCGGGACCTGAAGCGCGAGCGCCGCGCCCAGGGCCGCGAGACCCAACTCGTCGTCGCCGGCTGCGTCGCCCAGGCCGAGGGCGCCGAGATCCAGCGCCGCCAGCCGGCGGTCGATCTGGTGGTCGGCCCGCAGACCTATCACCGCCTGCCCGAGCTGCTGCGCCAGGCGCGCGGCGGCCGCGTCGTCGACACTGAGCTGCCGCCCGAGGACAAGTTCGGCCATCTGCCGGCGCCGAAGCCGGCGGCGATCCTGGCGCGCGGCGTCACCGCCTTCGTCACGGTGCAGGAGGGCTGCGACAAGTTCTGCGCCTTCTGCGTCGTGCCCTATACCCGCGGCGCCGAATTCTCGCGCCCGGTCGCGCAGGTTCTGGCCGAGGTCGCGCGCCTGGCCGAGGCCGGGGTGCGCGACGTCACTTTGCTCGGCCAGAACGTCAACGCCTATCACGGCGAGGGGCCGGACGGCCGCGTCTGGACGCTGGCCCGTCTCATGCATCGCATCGCCGAGGTGCCGGGGATTGCCCGCATCCGCTACACGACGAGCCATCCGCGCGACATGGACGACGAGCTGATCGCCGCGCATCGCGACCTGCCGCAGCTCATGCCCTTCCTGCACCTGCCGGTGCAGGCGGGCGCCGACCGCACGCTGGCGGCGATGAACCGCAAGCACACCGCCGACGAGTATCGCCGGCTGATCGCCCGCATCCGCGAGGCGCGGCCCGACATCGCCCTGTCCTCGGACTTCATCGTCGGCTTCCCCGGCGAGACCGACGCCGATTTCGAGGAGACGATGCGGCTGATCGCCGATGTGCGCTTCGCCTCGGCCTATTCCTTCAAGTACTCGCCGCGTCCCGGCACGCCGGCGGCCGAGATCGCGGCGCAGCTGCCGGCCGCAGTGATGGACGAGCGGCTCTACCGGCTCCAGGCCCTGGTCGAGGAGCACCGGCAGGACTTCAACCGCGCCATGGTCGGGCGCACCGTCGAGGTGCTGCTCGAGCGCGCCGGCCGCCATCCCGGCCAGCTCGCCGGCAAGACGCCCTATATGCAGGCGGTGCAGATCGAGAGCGACAGCCACGCCATCGGCGACCGCGTCATGGTCGCGATCGAGCGTGCCGGCTCCAATTCGCTGTTCGGCCGTCCCGTCCGCCGGGAGCTGGCCGCTTGAGCCGGCTTTGTCCGGCCGGCCCGCGCAACGCGGGTCCGTCTCGTGCGTTCTGGTATCGGTTGCGCTGCGACGCCGCGTGAATCCTGCATCAGGGAGATGCCCTTGGCCCCGGCCGACATGACGAATCCGAGATCCGAGCGCGGCGCCCGCCGCGACGAGACCGAGCGCGACGCCGCCGGCGATCTCGAGCTGAGCTTCGAGGACAACCGGCTCGCCGGCCTGGTCTTCGGCCATTACGACCAGAACCTCGCGCATATCGAGCGCCGGCTCGGCGTGGTGATCAGCCCCAACGGCAACCGCGTCACCATCCGCGGCGGGCGCGAGCCGTCCGAGCAGGCGGGCCGGGTGCTGCGCACCCTCTACGCCCGCGCCAAGACCGGCGCGCCGGTGACGCTGGGCGAAGTCGACGGCGCGATCGAGGAGAGCAACGTCCAGCGCTCGCTCTTCCCCTCCGCCGAGGCCGGCAAGACCAGCTTCGACGCGATCGTCACCCGCAAGCGCGGGCCGGTCCGGGCGCGCAACGCCGCGCAGGACGCCTATCTGCGCCAGCTCAAGCGCCACGAGCTGGTGATCGCCGAAGGGCCGGCCGGCACCGGCAAGACCTGGCTCGCCGTCGGCCACGCCGTCTCGCTGATCGAGCAGGGCGTGGTCGAGCGCATGGTGTTGTCGCGCCCGGCGGTCGAGGCCGGCGAGCGCCTCGGCTTCCTGCCCGGCGACATGCGCGAGAAGGTCGATCCCTATCTGCGGCCGATCTACGACGCGCTGAACGACTTCATGGAGGCGCGCCATGTCGAGCGCGCCCTGCAGACCGGCATGATCGAGATCGCGCCGCTCGCCTTCATGCGCGGGCGCACGCTGAGCAACGCCGTGGTGCTGCTCGACGAGGCGCAGAACGCCACCTCGGTGCAGATGAAGATGTTCCTCACCCGCCTGGGCGAGGGTTCGCGCATGATCGTCACCGGCGATCCCTCGCAGATCGACCTGCCGCCCGGCCAGCGCTCCGGCCTGGTCGAGGCGACGCGGCTGCTGCGCGATGTCGAGGGCGTCGGCTATGCGCGCTTCGCGGAGGGCGACGTCGTCCGCCACGCGCTGGTGCGGCGCATCGTTTTCGCCTATGAGGACGCGGCCCGGCGCGAGCGCGAGGAGCGCGAGGCGCAACTCGCCGCCTTGCAGCCGGCAGGAGCCGCCTCGACCGAGCCGGCCGACGAAGGGTTGAAGCGCATGCTGTCGCGGGAGCGGCCGCGATGAACGACCGACCTCGATCGCGGCGCGCAGCGCCGCGACAAGGTGCCGACATGCCGGCCGAGACGGGCCCGGCGATCTCCGTCAGGATGCAGGCACGCCGCTGGCGCGAGGCCGGCGACCTCGCATCCTTGCGCGCGCGCGTCGGCGAGGCGGTCGAGGCCGCGCTCGCCCTGGCGCCGGTGCGTCCGATGCCGGGCGCCGAGCTCAGCCTGCTGCTCACCGACGACAGGCGCATCCGCGTGATCAACCGCGACTGGCGCGGCTTCGACAAGCCGACCAACGTGCTCTCCTTCCCCGCCGCGCCGGTCGAGCGCGTCGCGGAAAGCCCGGTGCTCGGCGACGTGGTCATCGCCTACGAGACCGTGGCGCGCGAGGCCGAGGCCGAGGGCAAGCGCTTCGCCGATCATGTCAGCCATCTCGTCATCCACGGCCTGCTGCATCTGCTCGGCGAGGATCACGAGACCGAGGAGGAGGCCCAGCGCATGGAGGCGCTGGAGACCGCGGCGCTGGCGCGCCTCGGCATCGCCGATCCCTATGCAGGGTCCGAACCGGACCCGGCCCCGCCGCGGGTGGACGCGGCCCCCAGAGAAGCGAAGACTTCGACAGTGTCATGAGCGACGACCCCCGATCTCCGGGCCAGGACGCCCCCGGCCGCGGCCTGGCGCACTGGCTCGGCCACTTCCTCGACAATCTCGGCCTGCGCCATGTCGGCTCCGTCCGCGAGGACATCACCGAGGCGCTGGCCCAGCAGGATGGCGGCGTCGCCGATCTGAGCCCGCAGGAGCGGGCGATGCTCTCCAACGTGCTCGGCATGCGCGAGCGCCGGGTCGACGACGTGATGATCCCGCGCGCCGACATCGTCGCGGTGCCGATCGACGCCTCGCTCGCCGAGCTGATGGCGCGCTTCCGCGCCGCCGGGCATTCGCGCCTGCCGGTCTATGGCGAGAGCCTCGACGATCCGCGCGGCATGATCCATATCCGCGACTTCATGGACTTCATCGCGATGAGCGCGGTGCCGGACGGCGCCACCGCCGGCAACGGTCCCGGCAAGGTCACCATCGACCTCGCCACCACGATCGAGCAGGCCAATATCCAGCGCCCGGTGCTCTATGTCCCGCCCTCCATGCCGGCGGTCGACCTGCTGGTGCGCATGCAGGCCACCCGCACCCATATCGCGCTGGTCATCGACGAGTATGGCGGCACGGACGGGCTGATCTCGATCGAGGACCTGATCGAGATCGTCGTCGGCGAGATCGAGGACGAGCACGACCATGACGAGGGCCCGACGATCGCGCCGGCCGGCGAGGACGCCTTCATCGCCGATGCGCGCGCCACCCTCGAGGAGTTGCGCGAGGCGACGGGAATAGACCTCTCCCGCGCCGAGGTCGCCGACGACGTCGACACGCTCGGCGGGCTGATCGTCACCCTCGCCGGCCATGTCCCGGCCCGGGGCGAGGAGGTCGAGGGGCCGGAAGGCCTGCTCTTCGAGGTGCTCGATGCCGATCCGCGCCGGGTCAAGCGCCTGCGCATCCGCCGCCGCGACCCGGTCGCGACCGGCGAGGCGAGCCTGCCGGAAGCCTCCTGATGCTCCTGCCGGCCCTGGCCGACCGCGTCGTGCTCGCCTGGGGCTGGCCGCGGCGCCTGATTGCGCTGCTCGCCGGTGCGGCGGGCGCGCTGGCGCTGGCGCCGCTCGATCTCTGGCCGGCGCTCGTCATCCCGATGACGGCGGCGGTCTGGCTGCTCGACGGCTCGGTGGCGCAGGGCCGCGCCGGCCGCTTGCGCGCCGCCTTCTTCGCCGGCTGGTGGTGGGGCTTCGGCTTCCATCTTGCCGGGCTCTGGTGGCTCGGCGCCGCCTTCCTGGTCGAGGCCGACAAGTTCGCCTGGGCGATGCCCCTCGGCGTGGTGGCGCTGCCGGCCTTTCTGGCGCTGTTCCCGGCGCTGGGCTTCGCCGCCGCCCGGCTGCTCTGGCCGGAGGGGGCGGGGCGCATCCTGGTGCTGGCGGCGATGCTGGCGCTGAGCGAATGGCTGCGCGGCCATGTCCTGACCGGCTTCCCCTGGAACGTCTACGGCATGATGCTGGCCGGCTCGGAATGGCTGGCGCAGAGCGCCTCGCTGGTCGGCCTCTACGGCATGACGGTGCTGGTCGTGGCGATCGGCGCCGCCCCGGCGACGCTCGCGTCCGGCGAAAGCGGCCTCGCCCGCTGGCGTGCCCCGGCGCTGGCCGCCCTCGTGCTCGTTTCCATGGCCGGGTTCGGCGCCTGGCGGGTGCCGGCGTCGCCCGTGCCGGCCGTCGCGGGGGTGAAGCTGCGCCTGATGCAGCCCAATCTGCCGCAGGACGCCAAGTTCAACGCCCGCAACAGCGAGGCCATCCTCGCCCATTATCTCGCGCTCAGCGACCGCGCGACCGGGCCATCCACCTCCGGCGTGCAGGACGTCACCCATCTGATCTGGCCGGAATCGGCCTTCCCGTTCCTGCTCGGGCGCACGCCGCAGGCGCTCTCGCGCATCGCGGCGCTGCTGCCGCCGGGCGTCACGCTGGTGACCGGGGCGGCACGCGCCGGCGAGACGCTGCCGGGCGAGAGCCGGCCGCCGATCTATAACGCCATCCAGGTCGTCGACGACGAGGGCGTGATCCGCGCCAGCTACGACAAGGTGCACCTCGTCCCCTTCGGCGAATACCTGCCGCCGGTGCTCGACCGGCTGATCCGCGCGCTCGGCCTCTCGGAATTCGTCTCGGTGCCGGGCGGCTTCGCCTCGGGCGCCTATCGCACCCCGCTGATGGCGCCGGGCCTGCCGCCGGCCGCCGCGCTGATCTGCTACGAGGTCGTCTTCCCCGGCGCCGCCATGCCGGCGGGCCCGCGGCCGGGCTACATCCTCAACCTGACCAATGACGGCTGGTTCGGCCAGACCAGCGGCCCCTACCAGCATTTCGCCCAGGCGCGGCTGCGTGCCGTCGAGGAGGGGCTGCCGCTGGTGCGCGTCGCCAATACCGGCATCTCCGGCGTGGTCGATGCCTATGGCCGGGTCCGGGCCTCGCTCGCGCTCGGCCGCACCGGGGTGCTCGACGCCAGCCTGCCGCAGGCGGGCGCCATGACGCCCTATGCGCGCTACGGCGATCTTATCTTCGCGGCTCTGGTTGTCGCGGTCTTGCTTCTTGGGCTATCAAGACGCTTGCGATGACCCGCGATCGACGCCTTGTCCGGCGGGAGTTCGCGACCTTTACCCTACCCGCCGCGGGCACTCCTCGCCCTGAACCGACGCGCTGAAGGACAGGGATCGATCCCGCGAGCCCGATGGTGAAGAAGACTCCCAACCCGATCGATCGCCATGTCGGCAGCCGTGTCCGCATGCGCCGGATGCTGGCCGGCGTCAGCCAGGAGAAGCTCGGCGAGGCGCTGGGGCTGACCTTCCAGCAGGTCCAGAAATACGAGAAGGGCTCGAACCGCATCAGTGCGAGCCGCCTGCAGCAGATCGCGCAGATGCTCGAGGTGCCGGTGGCGTTCTTCTTCGAGGGCGCGCCGACCGGCGCCGCCCCGGAAGGCGGCTTCGCCGACATGGCCGCGACCTCCTATGTCTCGGACTTCCTCGCCACCAGCGAGGGTGTGCAGCTCACCAAGGCCTTTGTGCGCATCCGCAATCCGCGGGTGCGCCGCCGCGTCGTCGAGCTGGTCGAGGCGCTGGCCGAGGATGCGGACGAGACGGCCGCCTCCTGAGCCGCGCCACGGCGCGGACCGCGGCCCGCCGTTAACGCTGATCTGCCGAAAATCGCCGATTTCGCGAAAAAATCGTTCGGCATGGCGAACGTATGGCTTCGGGAAACGAATACGACCTTGACGGCGAACATGCTCGCTGCGATGAGACTGACCGTTTTGTGCCATGGCCCGGCATTCGTCGGTCGTCACCTTCCCAGCGTCTCAACGAGGATTTTTCGTCCGTGTCGCGCCAGAATTATCTCTTCACCAGCGAGTCGGTGTCCGAAGGCCATCCCGACAAGGTCTGTGACCGCATCTCGGACGAGATCGTCGATCTCTTCTTCAAGGAGGCCGTCAAGGGCGGCCTCGACCCGTCGCAGGTCCGCGTCGCCGCCGAGACGCTCGCCACCACCAACCGCGTCGTCATCGCCGGCGAGGTCCGCACCAATCTCGACGCCAAGCAGATCAAGTCGAAGGTGAAGTCGGTCGCCCGCAAGGCGATCCGCAACATCGGCTACGAGCAGGACGGCTTCCACTGGAAGAAGGCGAAGATCGACGTGCTGCTGCATCCGCAGTCCGCCGACATCGCCCAGGGCGTCGACGAGGCCAGCAACAAGGACGTCGGTGCCGGCGACCAGGGCATCATGTTCGGCTATGCCTGCCGCGAGACGCCCGAGCTGATGCCGGCGCCGATCTACTACGCCCACAAGATCCTCGAGGTGCTGGCCAAGGCCCGCCATGCGGGCGAGGGCGACGCGGCTAAGCTCGGCCCCGACGCCAAGAGCCAGGTCACCGTCAAATACGAGAACGGCAAGCCGGTCGGCGTGACGCAGATCGTGCTCTCGACCCAGCATCTCGACGAGTCGCTGTCCTCGGCCGATGTTCGCCGGATCGTCGAGCCCTATATCCGCCAGACCCTGCCCGAGGGCTGGATCTCCAAGGACACCGTCTGGCACGTCAACCCGACGGGCAAGTTCGTGATCGGCGGTCCCGACGGCGATTCCGGCCTGACCGGCCGCAAGATCATCGTCGACACCTATGGCGGCGCGGCTCCGCATGGCGGCGGCGCCTTCTCGGGCAAGGACCCGACCAAGGTCGACCGCTCGGCCGCCTATGCGGCGCGCTACCTCGCCAAGAACGTGGTGGCCGCCAAGCTGGCCGATCGCTGCACCATCCAGCTCTCCTATGCCATCGGCGTCGCCAAGCCCCTGTCGATCTATGTCGACCTGCACGGCACCGGCAAGGTCGACGAGGCCAGGCTCGAGGCGGTCCTGGGCGAGGTCATGGACCTGACGCCGCGTGGCATCCGCACCCATCTCGGCCTCAACAAGGCGATCTACGCCAAGACCGCGGCCTACGGCCATTTCGGCCGCAAGGCCGGCCGCGACGGCAGCTTCTCCTGGGAGAAGACCGATCTGGTCGACGCGCTGAAGAAGGCGGTCGCCGCCTGACAGGCGCCGCGTTCGCGACAGATCCGGCCGGGGCGCTGAGCCCCGGCCGTTTTCATTCGTTTCCCCGCCGCAGAGGCGCGAGCATGACCAGCGACCAGCAGGATACCGACCGGGCCTTCTTCGGCCGCCGCAAGGGCAAGGGGCTGCGCGACGGCCAGGCCGGGCGCGTCGCGGAGCTGCTGCCGGCGCTGCGCCTGCCCGAAGGCGAGATCGCCGACTTGGCCGTGCTCTTCCCGGTGCCGGTGAGCAAGGTCCGGCTCGAGATCGGCTTCGGCGGCGGCGAGCACCTGCTGGCGCGCATGCGCGAGAGCCCGGAGATCGGCTTCATCGGCGTCGAGCCCTTCGTCAACGGCATGGCGAAGTTCCTCGCCGTGATCGAGCAGGAGGGGTTGAAGAACGTCCGGCTATGGGACGGCGACGCCGCGCTGCTGCTGCCGCGCCTGCCGGCGGCGAGCATCGACGCGGTCGACCTGCTCTATCCCGATCCCTGGCCGAAGCGCCGCCAGCGCAAGCGCCGCTTCGTCTCGGAGCGCACGCTCGCCCTGCTGGCCCGCGTGCTGGTGCCGAACGGCCGCTTCCGCTTCGCCAGCGACATCGACGACTATGTCGGCTGGACGCTGTCGCGCCTGCTCGCCTCGGCCGATTTCGACTGGGTCGACGAGGCGGCCGAGGACTGGCGCCAGCCCTATCCGGGCTGGGTCCGCACCCGCTACGAGGCCAAGGCGATCAGGTTCGGACGTGTGCCGAGCTATCTGACTGCGCGCCGTCGCGCATCCTGAGGAAGCCGAGCACGCGCCGCGCCGTCATCGGCGCCAGCCCGTCGAAGCTGCGCTGCGCGCGTTCCAGCGCCCCGGCCGAGCCCGCCTCGCTCTTGCGCAGGCCGATCAGGCTGCGCGCCGTCGGCCAGCCCCAGTCCATGCCGCGCGCGATCAGCAGCACGGCCTCGCGGTCGGGACCCATCACGATCTGCTCGGCCGAGGGCAGCGACAGCCCGGTCAGCACCGCCAGCCCGCAGATCGCGTGCTCGGCCCGGCCGGCCTCGGCATGGGCTGCGACCATCGCCTCGTCCAGCGCGCCGCTCTCGTCGAGCATGCGGATCTGCGCCAGCGCCGCCCCGAAGCGGCCGAAGCCGTCGCCGACCGGAATATGCGCCTCGACCGTCTCGGCGCTGCGGGCGACGGCACCCGCCACCGCCTCCGCCATGGTCGGCTCCAGCGAGGCTTCCAGCCGCCGCCGCGCCGAGGCCTTGGCGGCCTCCATCAGCTGGGATGTCAGGTCGTCTGGAATGTCGGCGCGGGTGCCGAGCGTCGCCTGCAGCGCGTCGTCCTGGGCGGCGCGCATCACCAGCACGCCCATGCCGTGGCGCGAGAAGCGCGCGCTCTGGTTGGCCGCGACCGCATGGGTGACGACGCGCCCGCCGCGCAGGATCAGGAAGTCGGTGACCGGTTCGCCGAGATCGGCGCGCTCGGTGATCGCCAGCATATGGTCGCGGCCCTTGGCCGAGGCGATCGCCACCAGGTCGCGGTCGGAGAGGCGCGGCGAGGCGACGAGGACGGGCCGGGCCACGGCGATGTCGTCGAGCGCCAGCTGCCGGATCACGCCCGACGGCGCGCTCGCCACCGGCGCCAGCCGCTCGGAGAGCTCGATCCGCGCCCGCGACTCGATGGCGCGGGCGAGGCGGCCGATCACCACGTCGAACACGCCGATCTGGTCCTCGGCCATGCCGTCGGCCGTGCTCAGGAAGAGATCGGTCAGCCGCGACAGGATCACGGCGCGATCGTCCTCGGACTCCCGCGCCAAGGTGGTCTCGAGATCGCGCAGCAGCGCGCCGATGGGGCTCATCACCCTGCCCTCGCTGGTTTTTCTCGGCGCAGCCTAGCCGGCAACAGTGACCATCGGGTTAGCGCGCCGCGGGCTCCGCGGGCGCGGCGAGGCTTGCAACATGGGCCGATCGGCTCTAGATAGGCGCCAACAGCTCTGGTTTCGGTGAAAGCCGGTGATCAAGAGCGGGCCGGCCGGCCCGCTCTTTTTTGTTGGCCGGTAGCCCTGGCGGGCGCGGGCGGGCCGCGCCGGCCCGTGAAGGCGAAGGTAATGGCGAGCGAGCAGGACACGCAGGATCTGGAGGCGCGGATCGTCGTCGAGAGCGGCGTTGCGGCGCGCGTCGCGGCGATCGTCGAGCCGGCGATCGTCGATCTCGGTTACCGTCTCGTGCGGGTGCGGGTGACGGGGCAGAACGGCTGCACGGTGCAGATCATGGCCGAGCTGCCGGACGGCACCATGACCGTCGAGGGCTGCGAGGCCGTCAGCCAGGCCGTCTCGCCGGCGCTCGACGTCGACGATCCGGTGCAGGCCGCCTATCATCTCGAAGTGTCCTCGCCGGGCATCGACCGGCCGCTGGTGCGCCCGGGCGACTTCGTGCGCTGGGCCGGCCACCTGACCAAGATCGACACCAGCGAGCCGCATGCCGGCCGCAAGCGCTTCCGCGGCATCCTGCGCGGCGCAGAGGGAAGCAACGTGCTGCTCTCGCGCGACGACGCCAAGAGCGACGAGGAGCGCGAGGTCGCGATCCCGATGCGCCTGATCGACGATGCGCGGCTGGTGCTGACCGACGCGCTGGTCACCGAGTCGCTGCGCCGCGGCAAGTCCGGGCTCGCGCCCGAGATGCCGCCGGCCGACGAGATCGCGCAGCCGCTGCCGGGGCGCAAGTCCCTCGGCCCGCGCGACCCCGCCGCGCGCAAGCCGGGCAAGGGTCCGAAGGGCCCGCAACAGACGAAACAGGAAGAGGAGTGAGCGACATGGCCGTCAGCGCCAACCGGCTCGAGCTGTTGCAGATCGCCGACGCGGTCGCCCGCGAGAAGTCCATCGACCGCCAGATCGTCATCGACGCGATGCAGGACGCGATCGCCAAGGCCGCGCGCTCGCGCTACGGCGCCGAGACCGATGTCCATGCCGAGATCAACCCGCGCTCCGGCGAGCTGCGTCTCGCCCGCCATCTCCAGGTCGTCGACCAGGTCGAGAACGGCGCCGTCGAGATCACCGTGGACGAGGCCAAGCGCCACAACCCGGCCGCTCAGGTCGGCGACGTGATCGCCGATCCGCTGCCGCCCTTCGATTTCGGCCGCATCGCCGCCCAGTCGGCCAAGCAGGTCATCGTGCAGAAGGTGCGCGAGGCCGAGCGCGACCGCCAGTACGACGAGTACAAGGACCGCATCGGCGAGATCGTCAACGGCGCGGTCAAGCGCGTCGAATACGGCAACGTCTTCGTCGATCTCGGCCGCGGCGAGGCGATCATCCGCCGCGACGAGATGATCCCGCGCGAGACCTTCAAGGTCGGCGACCGCGCCCGCGCCTATGTCTACGACGTGCGCCGCGAGCCGCGCGGCCCGCAGATCTTCCTGTCGCGCACCCATCCGCAGTTCATGGCCAAGCTCTTCGGCCAGGAAGTGCCGGAGATCTACGACGGCATCGTCGAGGTGAAAGCCGTCGCCCGCGATCCGGGTTCGCGCGCCAAGATCGCCGTGATCAGCCGCGATTCCTCGATCGATCCGGTCGGCGCCTGCGTCGGCATGCGCGGCTCGCGCGTGCAGGCCGTGGTCGGCGAGCTGCAGGGCGAGAAGATCGACATCATCCCGTGGTCGCCCGACGTCGCGACCTTCGTCGTCAACGCGCTGCAGCCGGCGGAAGTCGCCAAGGTCGTGCTCGACGAGGAGGCCGACAAGATCGAGGTGGTGGTGCCGGACGAGCAGCTCTCGCTCGCCATCGGCCGCCGCGGCCAGAACGTGCGCCTCGCCTCGCAGCTGACCGGCTGGGACATCGACATCCTGACCGAGGCCGAGGAATCGGAGCGCCGCCAGAAGGAGTTCGTGCAGCGCACCGACATCTTCATGAACGCGCTGAACGTCGACGAGACCGTCGGCCAGCTGCTCGCCTCGGAAGGCTTCCGCTCCGTCGAGGAGGTCGCCTATGTCGAGCCGAGCGAGCTCTCCTCGATCGAGGGCTTCGACGAGGACACCGCCGCCGAGATCCAGAGCCGCGCCCAGGACTACCTGGCGGCGATCGAGGCCGAGCTCGACGAGAAGCGTCGGGCGCTCGGCGTCGAGGACAATCTGCGCGACGTCGCCGGCGTCACCACCGCGATGATGGTCGCGCTCGGCGAGAACGAGGTGAAGAGCGTCGAGGATCTCGCCGGCTGCGCCACCGACGATCTCGTCGGCTGGACCGAGCGCAAGGACGGCGAGAGCACCCGCCACGCCGGCTATCTCGACGGGTTCGACCTGTCGCGTCAGGACGCCGAGGCCATGGTCATGGCGGCGCGCATCCTGGCCGGCTGGGTCGAGGCCCCGCAGGACGAGGTCGAAGCCGAGGCCGAGGACGAAGCCGGCGCCGAGGAGGCGCAGGGCTGATTGCGGAGCCGCGGGCCGTGAGCCGTCGCGCCGAGAAGGAGGGGCAGGAGCGGACCTGCGCGGTGACGCGCCAGGCCTGCCCGCCCGAGGCTCTGCTCCGCTTCGTCGCGGGGCCGGACGGCGTCCTGGTGCCCGACATCAGGCGCAAGCTGCCGGGCCGCGGCGTCTGGGTCGGCCTCTCGGCCGCCACGGTCGCCGAGGGGGTGCGGCGCAAGGCCTTCGAGCGCTCGCTCAAGGCCAAGGTCACGGTGCCCGCAGGCCTGCCGGAACAGGTCGATACGCTTCTGGCGCGGGACGCCGTGCAGGCTCTGGCCATGGCCAACAAGGCCGGACTCGTGGTAGCCGGCTTCGCGAAGGTCGAGGCGTCGATCGCGTCGGGGCGGGCTGCGGCCGTGCTCATGGCCAGCGACGGCGCCGATGACGGCCGCCGAAAAATGGGTCAGGTCCTGCGGCGCGCGTCCGCGGAGACCGGCCGGACGGTTCCGGTCGTGGCGATTTTCGCCTCGGCGGAACTGGAACTGGCGCTCGGGCGTGAGCATGTGATACATGCTGCCCTCGCTCCGGGACCGGCGACCGAGGGTTTCCTCGCGCGCTGGCGTCGTCTCGTCCGCTACAGGACGGGAGATGCCGGCACGACACCGTTCACCGACCCGGTGGACTCCGAAGCGCGCGATCACGAGAAGACCGAACGGGCAGGACCGATAGCGGATGACTGATACCAAGAACCCTGGCGACAAGACCTTGAGCGTGACGCCGCCTAAGACGTTGTCGCTCAAGCGGCCGGTCGAGCAGAGCACGGTTCGGCAGAGCTTCTCGCACGGGCGCTCGAAGCAGGTCGTCGTCGAGGTCAAGCGCCGCGTCAGCGGTCACGAGCCGGCGCCCGCCGCTCCCGCCCCGCGCGCCCCGCAGCCGGCTCCCCAGCCGCCGCGCCCGTCCGCGCCGCCTCCGGCCGCCTCGCGTCCCGCCGGCGGCATGCTGCTGCGCACCCTCTCCGACGAGGAGAAGGAGGCGCGTCAGCGCGCTCTCGCCGATGCCCGCAGCCATGAGGCCGAGGCCCGCGCTCGCGCCGAGGAAGAGGCCCGCCAGCGCGCCGCCGCCGCCGAGCGCGAGCGTGCCGAGCGCGAGGCCGCCCAGGCCCGCCAGCGCGAGGAGGAGGAGCGTCGCCGCCAGGAGGACGAGCTCAAGCGTCGTGCCGACACGGCCATGCGTCAGCGCATGACCGAGGAGGCGCCCGCGCCGCGTCCCGCCGCCCCTGCGCCGCAGCGCGACCCGGCCTCGCAGGCCGAGCGCCCCGCCGCCGCCCCTTACGGCCAGTCGCCGCGCCCGGCCTCGTCCGGCCCGCGCGAGTTCGGCGGCCCCCGCCCCGCCCGCGATGTCGGCGCCCGTCCGCCGCGGCTCGACTTCCGTCCGCCGCGCCCGGAAGGCCCGCGCCCGCCGCGTCCCGACGCCAGCGCCCCTGCCGAGCCGGTGGTGGCCCGTCCGACGCGCCAGGCGCCTTCGGCGGCTCCGCGCGCCGGCCGTCCCGAGGAGGGCGAGGCCCGTACCCCGTTCCGTCGTCCCGGCGGCAGCCCGGCCGGTGCGCCGCGTGGCGCGCCGCCCACGGCTCCCAAGACCCCGAAGGTCGGCGAGAAGCCGCGTGGCCGCCTGACGCTCTCCAAGGCGACCGGCGGTGACGACGAGCGGACACGCTCGGTCGCCTCCTTCCGTCGCCGCGTCCAGCGCATGACGGGCCATCGTCCCTCCGACGTCCAGAAGGAGCGGGTGATGCGCGAGGTGATCATCCCCGAGACGATCACCATCCAGGAACTCGCGAACCGCATGTCGGAGCGCGGCGTCGATGTCATCCGCCTGCTGATGAAGCAGGGCGCGATGCACAAGATCACCGATGTGATCGACGCCGACACCGCCCAGCTCGTCGCCGAGGAGATGGGCCACACCGTCAAGCGCGTCTCCGAGGCGGATGTCGAGGAAGGCCTGTTCGACGTAGCCGATGCGGAGGAGACGCTCCAGGCGCGTCCGCCGGTCGTGACCATCATGGGCCATGTCGACCACGGCAAGACCTCGCTGCTCGACGCGATCCGCAAGACCAAGGTCGTCACCGGCGAGGCCGGCGGCATCACCCAGCATATCGGCGCCTATCAGGTGACGACGCAGGGCGGCGGCGCCGTGACCTTCATCGACACCCCCGGCCACGCCGCGTTCACGGCGATGCGCGCCCGCGGCGCCAAGGTGACGGACATCGTCATCCTGGTGGTCGCCGCCGATGACGGCGTCATGCCGCAGACGGTCGAGGCGATCCATCACGCCAAGGCCGCCAAGGTCCCGCTGATCGTCGCGATCAACAAGGTCGACAAGCCCGACGCCAACCCGGACCGGGTGCGCTCCGAGCTGCTGCAGTACGAGATCCAGGTGGAGTCGCTCGGCGGCGACACGCTGGAGGTCGAGGTCTCGGCCAAGGCCGGCACCGGCCTCGACACCCTGCTCGAGGCGATCACGCTGCAGGCCGAGGTGCTCGACCTCAGGGCCAATCCCGAGCGTCCCGCCGAGGGCACGGTCATCGAGGCCAAGCTGGACCGCGGTCGCGGTCCGGTCGCCACGGTGCTCGTCCAGCGCGGCACGCTGCGCACCGGCGACATCGTCGTGGCGGGTTCGGAATGGGGCCGCGTCCGCGCCCTCATCACCGATGTCGGCGCCCAGGTGAAGGAGGCTGCGCCCTCCATGCCGGTCGAGGTGCTCGGCTTCAACGGCACGCCCGAGGCCGGCGACCGCGTCGCGGTGGTCGAGTCCGAGGCCCGTGCCCGCGAGATCACCGACTACCGCGAGCGTCAGCGTCGCGACCGTCTCGCCGCGCGCGGTGCCGCCTCCGGCGCCGGCCGCTCGCTGGCCGAGATGATGCGCGAGCTCAAGGAAGGCGCCGGCCGCAAGGAGTTCCCGCTCGTCATCAAGGCGGACGTGCAGGGCTCGGTCGAGGCCATCGTCGGCGCGCTGGAGAAGGTCGGCAACGACGAGGTGCGCGCCCGCGTGCTCTCCTCGGGCGTCGGCGCGATCACCGAATCCGACATCACGCTGGCCCAGGCGTCCGGCGCGGTGGTCATCGGCTTCAACGTCCGTGCCCACAAGGAGGCCCGCGAGGCCGCCGACCGCAGCAATACCGAGATCCGCTACTACAACATCATCTACAACCTGATGGATGACGTGAAGGATGCGATGTCGGGCCTGCTGGCGCCGACGCTGCGCGAGACCATGCTCGGCAACGCGACGATCCTCGAGATCTTCAACGTCTCGAAGGTCGGCAAGATCGCCGGCTGCCGCGTCACCGACGGAACGATCGAGCGCGGCGCCAATGTCCGCCTGATCCGCGACGGCGTCGTGGTCCACGAGGGCAAGCTCGGCCAGCTCAAGCGCTTCAAGGACGACGCCAAGGAAGTCCTGGCCGGCCAGGAATGCGGCATGGCCTTCGAGAACTACCAGGACATGCGCGCCGGCGACGTCATCGAGTGCTACCGCGTCGAGGAGATCAAGCGGACGCTCTGACGCCCCGCTTGCTCCCGGAACCCCATCATGGCCGGGCTTTCGCCCGGCCATGGCGTTTTCTGAACCGTCCGTCCGGTCCGATCCCGGAGAACGAGAACCATGGCCAAAAAACCCAACACCCAGGGCTCCGGCCCATCCCAGCGGCAGCTGCGCGTTGGCGAATTGATCCGCCACGCCCTCGCCGAGATGCTGGCGCGGGGCGAGATCCATGACGACGTGCTGGCGAAGCATGTCGTGACCGTGCCCGAGGTCCGGCTCTCGCCCGATCTCAAGCTGGCGACCTGCTACATCATGCCGCTCGGCGGGCAGGACATCGCGGCGGTGCTCAAGGCGCTCGACGCCAACAAGCGCTACATCCGCGGCGAGATCGCGCATCGCGTGAACCTGAAATACGCCCCCGACGTCCGCTTCCGGCAGGATGAGAGCTTCGACGAGGCGGCGCGCATCGATGCGCTGCTGGAGTCCGAGGCGGTGCGTCGCGACACGCTGCGCCAGCCGCTCCGCATCGACCAGAACGAGCAGAACCCCGACCATGACGACGAGTGACGAGACCGGCGCGCCGGACGCGGCCGAGCCGCGCGGCGAGCGCCAGCCCCGCCCGAAGAAGCGCGATGTCCATGGCTGGGTGGTGCTCGACAAGCCCGTCGGCATGACCTCGACCCATGCGGTCGCTGTGGTGAAGCGGGCCTTCTCGGCCAAGAAGGCCGGCCATGCCGGCACGCTCGATCCGCTCGCCTCCGGCCTGCTGCCGATCGCGCTCGGCGAGGCGACCAAGACGGTCCCCTTCGTCATGGACGGGCGCAAGGCCTATGCCTTCACCGTGGCCTGGGGCTCGCAGACCGAGACCGACGACGGCGAGGGTGCCGTGGTCGCGACCACCGAGCTGCGCCCCGATGCGGCGGCGATCGCGGCGCTGCTGCCGCGCTTCACCGGCACGATCCAGCAGGTCCCGCCGAAATACTCCGCCATCAAGATCGCCGGCGAGCGCGCCTACGACCTCGCCCGCGACGGCGAGGAGGTGACGCTGGAAGCGCGCCCCGTCGAGATCACGGCGCTGCGCATCGTCAGCCATGATGGTGAAACGACCACGTTCGAGGCCGAATGCGGCAAGGGCACCTATGTCCGCGCCATTGCGCGCGATCTCGGCATCGCGCTCGGCTGCCTCGGCCATGTCGCGCATCTGCGCCGCACCCGCGTCGGGCCCTTCACCCTGGAGGATGCCGTCGAGGTCGAGCCGCTGCGCGCCGGCCCGGAGGCCGCCGAGGAGGCGCTGATGCCGGTCGAGGCCGGGCTCCAGCTCATCCCGGAGATCGTCGTGCATCGCGACGCGGCGCTGCGCCTCAAGCGCGGCCAGAGCGTGCTGCTGCGCGGCCGCGACGCGCCCGTCGAGACCGATGCGGTCTACGTCACCAGCGGCGGCGTGCTGATCGCCACCGGCGCGGTCGAGCAGGGCGAATTCGTCCCGCACCGCGTCTTCAACCTCTGAGCGCCCTGGCCGACGGCACCCGCCGCCGGCCTCGCGAATCTCTGCCGATGCGGCTATCCATCGACCGTGCCTGCCGCCCCGCCGGGCGGCTGGTGAAGGGATGGCGATGCTCCGGTTCATTCACAGCGGCGACCTGCATCTCGGCAAGCGCTTCGGCAACCTGCCGGAGGATCTGGGCGGCCGGCTGCGCGAGGCGCGCCATGGCGTGATCGACCGGCTGGCGGCCGCGGCACGGGCGCAGGGCGCCGGCACCATCCTGCTCGCCGGCGACAGCTTCGACACCGAGACGCCGGCGCCCGAGATCCGCCGCCAGGCGCTCGCTGCCATGGCCCAGCAGGCGCCACTGCGCTGGGTGATCCTGCCCGGCAATCACGATTCCCTGCAGGCGAGCCAGCTCTGGGCGGCGCTGCGCGCCGAAGCGCCGGCCAATGTCGTGCTGGCGACGGAGCCGCAGCCGCTGGCGCTCGCCGAGGACGCAGTGCTCCTGCCGGCGCCCTGCACCACCCGCCGCGCCGGGCGCGATCTCACCGAGTGGATGGACGGCGCCGCGACGCCCGAGGGCACGCTGCGCCTCGGCCTCGCCCACGGCCCCGTCAGCAGCTTCTCCGAGGATGCCGTCGCGGCCGAGGTGATCGCGCCCGACCGGGCGCGCCGGGCCGGGCTGGACTATCTCGCGCTCGGCGACTGGCACGGCGCCATCGCGGTCGATCCCCGCACGCATTACGCCGGCACGCCGGAGCCCGACCGCTTCAAGCACGACGCGCCGGGCCGGGCGCTTCTGGTGGCGATCGCAGGGGCGGGCGCCCCGGCCGAGGTCACCCCGGTCGGGACCGGGCTCTTCGCCTGGCGCACCCTGCCGCTGCATCTGCTGCCCGGCGAGGATGGCGCGGCGGCGCTGGCCCCGCTGCTCCCGGGGCCGGCGGCGCGCCGCCAGAGCCTGATCCGCATCGCAGCCTCCGGCCGCACCGGGCTTGCGGCGGCGGCGGCGCTGGAAGCGGCGGTGGCCGAGGCCGCGCCGGAATTCGCTTTGCTGGAACTGGTCCGCGACGCGCTCGTCTGCGATTGCGAGGCGGAGGATCTCGACCTGATCGACCGGGCCGGCGCCCTGCGCGAGGCGGCCGAGGCGCTGCGTGCCGAGAGCCTCGACGAGGGCCGCTCCCAGGCCGAGCGTGCCGTGGCGCGTGCCGCCCTGCAGCGGCTGTTCTCCTATGCGCGGCAGGTGGCGGCATGAAGCTCCAGGCGCTGCGGCTGCACAATGTCAGGCGGTTCGCCGGGCGCGGCGTCGCGATCGAGGGCATCGCCGCCGGCGTCAACGTGCTCTGCGCCGCCAATGAGCACGGCAAGTCGACCAGCTTCGAGGCGCTGCACGCGCTGTTCTTCCAGCCGCATACCGGCACCGCCAAGGACATCAGGCGGCTGCAGCCCTATAGCGGCGGCAATCCGCTGGTCGAGGCCGATATCGAGGTGGATGGCGGGCGCTATCGTCTGCGCAAGCGCTTCCTCGGTCAGCGCCTCGCCAGCGTCACCGAGATCGCCAGCGGCCGGCTGGTCGCCCAGGCCGACGAGGCCGAGCGCTTCATCGGCGAGCTGGTGCGCGGCGGCGCGGCCGGTCCCGCCGGGCTGCTCTGGGTGCGCCAAGGGCTGACCGGGCTCGAGGAGGGCAGCCGCCGCGAGGTCGATGAGGAGCGCCGCGTGCGCGAGAGCCTGCTCACCTCGGTGCAGGGCGAGGTCGAGGCGATCACCGGTGGCCGGCGCATGTCGCGGATCATCGAGGCCTGCATGGCCGAGCTCGGGCTGATCGCGACCGCGACGCTGCGGCCGAAGACCGGCGGGCCCTATGCCGCGGCGCTGGACGACCGCGCCCGCTACGAGGCCGAGGAGCGCCGGCTCTTGGCCGAGGTGACGGCGCTGCGCGAGGCGCTCGATGCCCGCGCCAGGGCCCAAAAGCGCCTCGCCGAGCTGGAAAAGCCCGAGGAGCGGCAGTCGCTGCGCAGCGCCGCCGCCGCCGCCGAAGCCGCCCTCGCGGACGCCAAGGCCCATGGCGCCGCGCTCGCGGCGCTTGAGGCCGAGACGGTGTTCGCCCGCGGCCGCCACGACACCGCCGAGCGCGAGCTTCAGCGCTATCGCGCCGCGCTGGAGCGCGCCCGCGATCTCGATCGCGAACTCGCCGCCGCCGAGGCCGCCGCGGCCGCGGCGCGCACCCGCCGCGGTGAGG